>NZ_JBJMIE010000120.1:0-2642 GCF_045807065.1 Actinophytocola sp.
CTGGTGGACGACTTCGCGGTGATCCTGCTGGACGCCTCGATGCCGACGATGGACGGTTTCGAGACCGCGACGCACATCAAGCAGCGGGAGCGGACGCGGCACATCCCGATCATCTTCCTGACCGCGCTTGACTACGACGCGCGCCTCGCGTTCCGCGGTTACCAGATCGGCGCGGTCGACTTCATCACCAAGCCGTTCGACCCGTGGGTGCTGCGGTCCAAGGTCGCGGTGTTCATCGACCTGTGGCAGAAGAGCGCGGACCTGACCACGCAGGCGATGGACCAGATGGCACTGCAGGACGCGGTGACGAAGGCGTTGGCGCTCCTGGGCGCGGGCGACCAGAACGGCGCCATGTCGGTGCTGCGCGCGGTCCAGGCCAAGCACGCGGTGCCGCGCCTGCGCTGACCACTGCCGTGACCGCCGCCGCCGTGACCGCCGCCGCGGTCGGGATGCCTGGAATCGCGTCGTGGCGCCGGCCGACATCCGCGTCAGCGACGAGGCTCGTGATCATCATCGCCGGCGGCACCGCGGACTCGCTGAAGAAGGCGCCGGCCCGGGAGCCCGAACGGGGCGCGTGCCGACCGTTCCCGGTGGGGCGCCCTGTCGCCCGCGGCCGCGGCCCGGCAAGATACGGGCATGTCCAACGCCCCACTGACCTCGGGCGACCAGTTCGGCGTCTCCGTCGACGTCGAGCACCACGGCGCGGCCACGGTGCTGCGGGTCGCCGGCGAGCTGGACCTGCTGACCACTCCGACGTTCACCCAGGCCTGTGAGCAGGAGCTGGGGAAGCGACCGCCCGTGCTGGTGATCGACCTGACCGGCGTCACCTTCCTCGCCTCGGTCGGGATGTCGGCGATCGTGTCCGCGCACGAGGCGGCCGGCGAGCGGACGAAGGTGCGCGTCGTGGCCGGCACGCGCGACACCCTCCGCCCGATCCGCGTCACGGGCCTGGACAAGCTCCTGTCGGTGTACTCGTCGCTTCCCGAGGCCCTGGAGGCCCTGGCGGACCCCGAGTCCTGAACGAGCGGCTCCGGCCGCCGTCAGGCCGGGACGGGCCGGCTGTGCAGGGTCACCGTCGTGCCGTCGGCGTCGCCCTCGACGCTCAGGTGCTCGACGCACGCGCGCATCAGCCGCAGGCCCTGCCCGCGCGTGCTGGACCCACTCTCGTCCGGGGCGAGCCAGCTGCCGTGGTCCCGGACGGTGAAGTCGGCGCGGCGCGAGCCGTCCGGCGCGCGGTGGATGGCGGCGTGGACCGCGACCGTCTCCTCACGTGGCGGGTCGTGCGGGCCGATCCGGTAGCCGTGCTCGATGCTGTTGCTGACGGCCTCGTTGATCGCGAGCACGAGGTCGTCCGTGTGCGCCGGCGACCAGCCGTGGGCTCTCAGCCAGGCCCGCACCTCGTCCCGTGCGACGGACGGGGAGATCCAGTCGGCGGCGAGGACCAGATCCAACGTCGGCGCGACGGCGGCGCGCGTGGGGTCGTTACCCAGTTGACGTTCGGGGCTCGGCGGCACGTCGTGATTATCCCAGCTGTTCGGGCTACCGCAGATCGCCGGCGGCGATCGCGTCTTCCACGCTGTCGTACAGCGCGAGGATCTGGTCGAGGCCGACGATCTCGATCGGCCGGATCACCGGCCGGTTGTGGTCGACCACGACACGCAGCGGCTGGAAGCCCTCGCGAACCGAGGCCTCCCGCGCGCTGTCACGCAGCGTGCGCAACCCGACGGAGCCGAGGAACCGCACCTGTGTGAGGTCGAGCACGAGCGTCCTGGCCATCAGCACGCGGAACGCCTCGGCGATCGCCGAGGACAGCCGGTGCGCGGTCAGTCCGTCGATGTCCCCCTGGACCCGCAGGACCAGCACGTCGCCGTGGTCCTCGGGCCGGACGGTCAGTAGCTGCTCGCGGTCGGGCCGCTCCGCGACGCCGTCGGGAGTCAGCTCGTCGCTTGCTGGTTTCACGGGTCCGAACAGTACCGGGGGCATACTGCGGGCATGGGGACCGACGCGTTGGTGTTCGATTTCGACGGCCTGCTGATGGACACCGAGACCACCTCACTGCGCGTGTGGCAGTACCTCTGGCGGTCCTACGGGCTGGAGCTGGACGTCGCCACGTTCTTCGCCCCGCACGGCGGTGACGTGATCGCCGAGCGGTACGCCGCGCTCGCGGCCGCCGTGGGCCCCGGCTACGACCACGCCGAGAGCCACGCCCGCCGGCTCGCCTACCGGGACGAGCTGCACGCCGTGCTCGAGCTGGCCGACGGCATCGACGCGTGGCTGACCGAGGCCCGCGACCTGGGCCTGCGGCTCGCGGTCGCCAGCAGCTCGCCCCGCGAGTGGATCACCGACCACCTGTCCCGCATCGGCTACCTGGACCGGTTCGAGCTCCTGGCCTGCGGTGACGAGGTGTCCGCCGCGAAACCGGCCCCGGACGTGTACCTGCTGGCACTGTCCCGGTTGGACGTGCCCGCGGACCGCGCGGTCGCCTTCGAGGACACGGTCCACGGCGTCGCGGCGGCGAAGGAGGCCGGGCTGCGGTGCGTGGCCGTCCCGCACCCGCACGCGGACCCCGCGCTGTTCACCGCGGCGGACGTGCTGCTGACCAGCGCGGCGGACGAACCGCTCGCGTCGGTCCTCGCCGCCGC
>NZ_JBJMIE010000121.1:0-12689 GCF_045807065.1 Actinophytocola sp.
CACCTCCGGCTCCTACACGTCGATCACGTGGGCACTGCCCGCCGGTGTCAACCCGGCCGCGGGTTGCGGCAACGGCGACTTCAGCTGCTCGATAAACCTGAGCAGCTCACGGGACCACTGGGTCTCGATAAACATCACCTTGACCCAGGGCGGCAGCTCCTTGACCGTCAACTCCGGTGCGCGGATCAACGCGGTCTGTTCCCTGCCGAGCCCCTTCCCCGGCAAGCCGCCGCAGCCCGTTCTCTGCTGATTTCGCCACCGGTCACCCGCAACGGAAAGTCGGGGGCCGGAGGGATTCTCGCCCTCCGACCCCCGCGAAACGTGCAGCGCACCCGGGTTTCGGCCGGTGACGCCGTTACGCCGGTACGGTCCACTTCTGGTTGGACGCGCCGGTGCAGGTCCAGATCTGGAGCTTGGCGCCGTCGGCGGTGCTGCGGTCCTTCACGTCGAGGCACTTGCCGCTGCCGGCGTTGACCAGGTCACCGCCCGACGAGTACGTCCACCGCTGGTTGCCGCCGCCGAAACAGTCCCACAGCTGGACGGGCGTGCCGTCCGCCGTGCCGTTCCCGGTCACGTCGAGGCACTTGCCGAGGCCGCGGATCGTGCCGTCCGTCGCGAGGGTCCACTGCTGGTTCGGGCCGGACGTGCACGTCCACAGCTGCGGTGAGTTGCCGTTGGTCGTCGAGCCGTCGGTGACGTCCAGGCACTTCCCGCCCAGACCGGTGATCGGCCCGGTCCTGCCGGCCGGCGGGGGAGTGGTGCCGCCCGAACCCGGCCACGTGAAGGTCGCCATCGCGCCGCCGGGCAGCTGGTAGCCGAACGACTGGCCGCCGTAGGACACCTGGAAGTTCTGCGTGCCACCGCTGTTGACGGCGACGAGCACGATCGTGCCGTCCGGGTTGCGGAACGCGACGTTCTGGATGCCGCCGTCGCCGTAGCCGGTCGAGTCGATGCGGACCGCGCCGGGCTGGACGAACTTGCTCAGGTGACCGAGGACGTAGTACTCGGCGTTGTAGGTCACGCCGCTGCCGTTGACGGTGACCACGCCCGTGCAGTTGCCGCAGCTGCCGATGACCGGGCCGTGGTTCGCGTCGAGGGCCATGTTCCACGTCGTCACGGTCCGGGCCCAGTTGCGGGTCGTGCCGATCGCGAGGTTGATGCCCTGCCAGCGCAGCGAGTCCCGGAACGTGGCCGCGTCGTCGCCGGAGGACGTGCCGGAGCACTCGGTGAAGAAGATCTCCTTGCCCGGCTGCGCGTTGTGCACCGTGGACTGTCCAGTGGGACTGCCGCCGTAGCAGTGCCACGCCGAGCCGACCACGTTGCTGCCCGCGCTGTTGTTGACCTGCTGCGCGTAGCTCGTGTCGTCCCAGTTGTGGTCGTAGCCGAGTAGCTTGGCGGGCAGTCCGGCCGAGCGCAGCTTCGGCGCGAGGTTGTTGATGATGGTCGACTGCTGGGTCGCCGTCATCGGCATGCCCGGGTAGCCGGGCGGTGAGAAGTTCGGCTCGTTCTGCACGCTCAGGTAGTCGATCGGCGCGCCCGCGGCCCCGTAGGCCTGGGCGAACTTCACGAGGTAGTCGGCGTACACCCCGACCTGGCTGTCGTTGAGGGAGCCGCCGATGAGGCTGTTGCTCGTCTTCATCCAGGCCGGCGCGCTCCACGGCGTGGCCATGATCGACAGCTTCGGGTTCAGCGCCCTGGCCTGCCGGACCAGCGGCAGGACGTAGGAGTTGTCGTGGGCGACGGAGAACCGGGAGAGGCTCGGGTCGGCCGCGCCGTCGTCGTAGGTGTAGAAGCCGCGTGCGAAGTCCGTCGCGCCGATCGGCTGCCGCAGCCACGACAGGCCGACCCCGCTGCTCGGGTTGAACAACGCGTTCATGATCTCGTCGCGCCGCGGCGAGTTGAAGACGTTCCACGCGGCCGCGTCGGTGAACGAGGCGCCGAAGCCCACCATCGACTGGTAGGTGGTGTTCGGGTTCACGGTGATCACGGATCCGCTGCCGCCCGTGCCGAACGAGACGTTCGCCTGTTGCCGCAACAGGTTCGACCGGTCGGCGGTGGTGAGCCAGACGCTGGCGGTCGTCGCCGCCATCGCGGGCGCGGCCGGGACGGCGAGCGACGCCCCGACGGTGGCCAGGACCGCGGTCACCACCGCGGCCGTTCTCGATATCGATGACATGATGCTCCTTGCAGGGTTGGGAGCAGTCTCCACACGGCCGGTGGAGAAGTCAGTCGTAGAGCCGGATGTCCGCGACGTTCCACCAGTTGTCCGCCGCGCCGGTGGACGTGATGCGCAGGAACCGCGCGCTGGTGCGGCGGACGTCGACGGTGGTGAGCTGGCCGGCGCCGGTTCCGGTCGCCAGGGTGCGCCAGGTGGTGCCGTCGTCGCTGGCGGACAGCTGCCAGCCGCGGGCGTAGTCCCCGAGGTTGCCGCCGCTGTCGACGGCGACCCGCCGGAAGTGCCTGCGTGCGCCCAGATCCACCTGGAGGTACTGGCCGGGCGCCTGCGCCGCCCCGCTCGACCAGCGGGTCGAGGCGTCGCCGTCCACGGCGAGGGCCGAGTCCGTGCCGAGCGAGGCGGTGGCGGTCGCGCCGTCCAGCGGCACGGTGTCCAGCCTGCTGTGCGCGGCGCTGCCGCGCGGCCAGGTGAACGTGGCCAGTGCGCCGCCGGGCAGCGTGTACTCGAAGGTGCGGTCGCCGACGTTGACGGCGAAGGAGCGCGGGTCGTCGTTCTCGTTGTGCACCACCAGCGCGGTGGAGCCGTCCGGATTGCGGAACGCCACGTCCATGATCTGGCCGTTCCAGCCGGTGGTGCCGAAGGACGTGCTGGCGATGCGGCGGGCGCCCGGCTTCACGAACTTCGACAGGTGCCCGATCGTGTAGTACTCGGCGTCGGTGGTGACCGAGCCGTCCGGCTGAACGGTCACCAGGCCCGTGCACGTGTCGCAGCCGCCGTTGTGCGGGCCGCCGGTGCTGTCGAGGGCGATGTTCCAGTTGACCGCGCTGCGTGCCCAGTTGCGGGTGGTGCCGATGGTGATGGTGCGGGCGTGCCAGGTCAGGGTGTCGCGGAACACCTTCTCGGGCGGGTCGGCGGGACCGTGGGAGCCGGAGCACTCGGTGAACCAGATTCCCTTGTCCGGGAACGCGTTGTGCAGCGCGGTCTGGGCGCTGGGGTCGCCGTAGTAGCAGTGGAACGCGGTGCCGGCGATCCAGCGGGCCGCCCTGTCGCGCAGGATCTCGTACGGGTAGTCGGTTTCCGTGTCGCCGTCGTTCGGGTGCGTGGCCCAGTTGTGGTCGTAGGCCAGGATCCTGGTGCGCGGGCTGGCGGCGCGGAGCTTCGGGCCGAGCGCCGTGATGACCTTCAGCTCCTGGGCGACAGGCAGGTCCGTGCCGGGATAGGCGTTCGGGGTGCGGTTCTGCGGCTCGTTCTGCACCGACAGGAAGTCGATCGGCACGCCGGCGGCCGTGTACGCCTGGACGAACCTGACGAGGTAACGCGCGTAGGCGTCGTACACGGCGGGGTCGTCCTGGAGCCGGCCGCCGACCAGCGAGCCGGTGGTCTTCATCCACGCGGGCGGGCTCCACGGCGTGGCCATGACCTTCAGCGCCGGGTTCAGGCGCTTCGCCTCGCGCAGCAACGGCAGGACCGTCGCCTCGTCGTGAGCGATGCTGAAGTGCCGCAGGGCGAAGTCGGTCCGGCCGGGCGGCACGTCGTCGTAGGTGTAGTGCGCCGCCGACGCGGTGAAGTCCGAGGAGCCGACCGGCTGGCGCAGGAAGCTGACGCCGATGCCGCGCACCGGGTCGAACAGCCGGCGCATGGTGTCGGCACGGACAGCGGGGGAGAGGCCGTTCAGCACGGCGGCCGACGAGTCGGTGACGGACGCGCCGAACCCGTCGACCGACTGGTAGGCGCGGTCCGGATCGACCACGATCGTCGGCTGGGCCGAGGGGGCCGTGCCGAACGTGACGGGTGGGCGCTCGGCCAGCAGCTCGGTCCGGTCCGGCGTGGTCACCCAGACCCGCGCCTGCGCCAGGCCGTGTCCACCGGCGGCCCCGGCGGGCGGCACCGCGATGGCGCCGAGGAGCAGGGCCATGGTCGCGACACCGCGATCGATCGTTCTCATCGCCGTCCTTCTGACCGGGAACATCCAGGATGCAACAGATGGTCAATCACTGTGAAAACATTGCTTGCATGATGAAACACCGGGGGTGTGACAGCGTCAAGCCCGAGAACCCGTCCGGCTATACTGACCTGGTGGAACGCGAGCCTGGCCACCTGAAACAGCGCCATGCCGGATAACCCGCGGGCGACGCTGCGTGACATCGCCGCGGAGACCGGGGTCTCGGTCGCCACCGTCTCCCGGGTGCTCAACGACCACGTCAACGTGGCACCGCGAACCCGTGACCTGGTCCTGCGGGCCGTCGAACGGCGCAAGCTGCCCGCCGCCGAGCCGGTCAGGGCGCGCACCGTCTACGTCCGCTGCCCGTACATCCTCACCGACTACTTCGGCCTGATCGTGTCCTCGGTCGCCGAGACGCTGAAGCTCCACGGCCTGCGCCTGCTGCTGGACGCGGGGGAGTCCGCGCAGTACAGCCATGTGCTCCCCGGCCTGCCGGGCCAGGAGGACGTCGACGCCGCGATCCTCATCCTGCCGCCGGAGGACGGCGAGGCGCTGGTCACGTTGTCCCGCACCGGGTTCCCGTTCGTGGTGGTCGATCCCCGCACCCCGCCGCCACCGGATGTCGCCGCCGTCTCCGCCGCGCACTTCGCCGGCGCCCGCGCCGTGGCCGACCACCTGATCGACCTCGGCCACCGCGACCTCGGCGTCATCGCCGGCCCCGAGGAGTGGCTGGCCAGCGACGCCCGCCTCGCCGGTCACCGCGCCGCACTCGCGCAGGCGGGGATCCTGCTGGCCCCGAGCCGGTTGCGGCACATCGAACCCACCACCGCCGCGGGCCGGCTGGCCGCCGCCGACCTGCTCGACAGCACGCCGCGCCCCAGCGCGATCGTCTGCTTCAACGACAAGGTCGCCGTCGGCACCCTGCAGGCCGCCCGCGAACGCGGCCTGCGCGTCCCCGAGGACCTGTCCATCGCCGGGTTCGACGACATCGACCTCAGCCAGGCGACCGACCCGCCCCTGACCACCGTGCGGCAACCGCTGCAGGAGATGGGGCGGATCGCGGTCACGCAGCTCATGCGCGTGCTCGACGGGCACCAACCCGAGGCACTGCACATCGAGCTGGCCACCACGCTGGTCGTCCGCGGCTCCACCACCGCTCGCTGACCCCGGGGAAGCACGCCGAGGCGGGCCACGCGGCGCTCGCCAGGACGCGCGGGTGTCGGCGGCGCGCGATTTGTCCGGTCCACTAGCGACTCGTTACGCGACCGCGGCGCATTCTGCCGGCGCTCCCGGCCGGGGCGACCGATCCGTTGCGCCGCACGGACTTTTCGTTCGCCATGGGACGGTGGGACAAAGCGGTCATTTTCATTATCTGTTTATACGTTGATGCAAACGGTCCTTGTGCGGCGCTGACCCGCGCTTGATATTTGAGCTGGTTCGCCCCGAACCACCTCACCTCTTCACGCACGTGACCCCCGATCGAGGGCTCGGGGGCGCTGCGCCCTGCACTGAGGAGTTTCCCTTGACGTTACTGAGACGTGTCGTCGTCCTGGCCGCGGCCGGCCTGCTGGCCGCGGGTGGCGCGACATCCGCGGCACAGGCACAACCCGCGCCCGGCGCCACACCGAGTGCGCAGTCGCTCGCGGCGAGCGCCGCGTCCGCCTTCGTGGCGGCCAAACCCGCCGCTCTGCACGCGAGCGCGAGTGACGCGTTCACGCAGCACCCCGTGATCGACTTCAAGGGCACGCAGTACGTGCCCTACGACCGCACCTACAAGGGACTTCCCGTGGTGGGCGGCGACTTCGTCGTCGTCACCAACTCCTCGGGCCAGGTCATGCAGACCTCGGTCGCCCAGGACCAGACCATCGACCTTGCCTCGACCACCCCGACGATCACCGCCGAGCAGGCCGAGGCGACCGCCCGCGCGGAGCTGAAGTCCGTCACCTCGGTGACCGGCACCCAGCTCGCCGTCTACGCGCACGGCACGCCCACACTCGCGTACCAGACCACGGTCACCGGCACCGGCAGCGAGGGCTACAGCAAGCTCTCGGTCGTCGTCGACGCGGCGACCGGCAAGGTGCTCGAAAGCCGCGAGCACGTCATGCACGGCACCGGCACCAGCGCGTGGAACGCCAACCCGGTCACACTGAACACCACCCACTCCGGCTCCACCTTCTCCCTGCGCGACCCCAACGTCACCAACCTCAGCTGCCAGAACGCCTCCGGCAACACCGTCTTCTCCGGCACCGACGACAGCTGGGGCAACGGCACCGCGAGCGACCGGGAGACCGGCTGCGTCGACGCGCTCTTCGGTTCGCAGACCGAGATCTCGATGCTCTCCAGCTGGCTCGGCCGCAACGCGCCGGACGGCAGCGGCGGCGCGTGGCCGATCCGCGTCGGCCTCAACGACGTCAACGCCTTCTACGACGGCAGCCAGGTGCAGGTAGGCCACAACCAGGCCGGCGGCTGGATCGGCGCCATCGACGTGATCGCGCACGAGCAGGGGCACGGCATCGACGACCACACGCCGGGCAGCATCTCCAACGGCGGCACGCAGGAGTTCGTCGCCGACACCTTCGGCGCGGCCACCGAGTGGTTCGCCAACGAGTCCACGAGGGACACCCCCGACTTCACCGTCGGCGAGCAGGTGAACCTGGTCGGCAACGGCCCGATCCGCTACATGTACAACCCGTCGCTGGCCGGCGACCCGAACTGCTACTCCAGCTCGGTCCCGGGCGGCGAGGTGCACGCGGCGGCCGGTCCCGGCAACCACTGGTTCTACCTGCTCGCCGAGGGCTCCAGCCCGACCAACGGCCAGCCCACCAGCCCGACGTGCAACAGCAGCGCCGTCACGGGCGTCGGCGTCCAGAACGCCATCAAGATCATGTACGGCGCGATGCTGATGAAGACCTCCAGCAGCTCGTACCTGAAGTACCGCACCTGGACGCTGACCTCGGCGAAGAACCTCGACGCCACCTGTGGTCTGTTCAACGCAACGAAGAGCGCGTGGGACGCGGTGAGCGTGCCGGCGCAGTCCGCCGACCCGACCTGCTCGGCGAGCGGCGGCGTCACCGTCGGCAACCCGGGCAACAAGAGCGGCACCGTGGGCACCGCGATCACGGCGTTCACCGTCACCGCGAGCGGCGGCACCTCGCCGTACCACTTCTCGGCGACCGGGCTGCCCCCGGGCGTCTCGATCAACGCGACGAGTGGCCAGGTGTCGGGCACCCCGACCTCGGCGGGCTCGTTCAGCGTGACGGTGAACGTGACCGACAGCTCCAGCCCGGCGAAGAGCGGCTCGACCTCGTTCACGTTCACGGTCACCGGCGGCGGTGGCGGCAGCTGCGGCCAGAACCTGATCTCCAACGGCGGGTTCGAGAGCGGCAGCACCGGGTGGACGGCGACCACCTCCGTGATCAGCACCGGTAGCAACGCCCACGCGGGCAGCGGCTTCGCGTGGCTCGACGGCTACGGCCGCAGCCACACCGACACGCTGCAGCAGGTCATCTCCATCCCGGCCAGCTGCAACGCGACGCTGAACTACTACCTGTGGATCGACACCGAGGACGACCCGTCCGCGGCCTTCGACAAGCTCACGCTGACCGCCAACGGCCAGACCCTGACCAGTTTGTCCAACCTGGACGCCGGTTCCGGGTACGTCCTGCGGTCGGTGAGCCTGGCCTCCTTCGCGGGGCAGTCGGTCACCCTGAAGTGGACCGGTGTGGAAGACGCCGCACTGGCGACCAACTTCCTGATCGACGACGTGTCCACCAGCTGACGGTTCGAGTCGGACCAACCGGTGGCCGGGTGCTTCCGCACCCGGCCACCGGCCTGCTGCTCCGCCGGCGTATGTGCCAGGACCGGGTGTGGGTGCGGTCAGGCGGTCGGCACGTGGATGTCGCTGACGTGGATATCGCTGACGTGGACGTCCACGGCGGCGACGTCGAGGCCGAGGAACTGCTCGACGGCCTCGATCACGTCGGTCCGGAGCTGTCCGGCGAGCGCCTTGATCGCGTGTCCGTACTCGACCACCAGCGAGACAGTGATCGTGGCGACCTCGTCGTCCACCGCGACCGAGATGCCGTCGTCGTCGAGCCCGTGCACCCCGTCGATCTTGCCGACGACGATGCCGACGACCTTCGCGACCACCCCGTCGTCCACCGTGACGCTCCCGCGCGTGCCCGCGGCGGCCCGACCATCGACCGCGACCGGCAGCACGACCGGTTCCACCACCGTCTCCGCGACAGTTTCCGCAGCCGGCTCGGCGATCGGCTCCACGGCCGGTTCGGTGATCGGCTCCACGAAGTGCTCAGCGATCGGTTCGGCGGCAGGCTCGGTGATCGGCTCAGTGATCGGCTCGGCGGCGGGCTCGGTGGTCGGGTCAGCGTTCGATTCGGCGGCCGGTTCAGCGGCAGGCTCGGTGATCCCGTCAGTGATCGATTCGGCGGCAGGTTCGGCGAAGTGCCCAGTGATCGGCTCGGCGGCGGCCTCGGTGATCGGGTCGGCGATCGGCTCGGCGGCCAGCTCGGTGGTCGGGCCAGTGATCGATTCGGCGGCAGGCTCGGCGAAGCGCCCAGTCGTCGGCTCGGCCGGCTCGGTCTGGTCGGCGTCGTTCGCGGCGATGTCATCGGCTGGTGCTTCGTCGCCTTCGGCCGGGGCGGGCTCGCCCTCCTCCGTGCGCACGCCCTCCTCGTCGGCGTGCTCGGAAGCGGCGTCATCTTCGAGATCTTCTTCCGCGAGGCCGTTCTCCGCGAGGTCGTTCGGGTCGTCGGGCTTGGGGCTGTCGGTCCGGGCGCGGCCGAAGAGGCCGTGGATGATCTCGGGCATGGTGTCGTTCCCCTTTCGAGAGAGACGACGAAACGGGGGGAGGAGAGAGTGGACGGCGCAATGATAAGCACACCCACTGTGACCCCGATCACCTACCCCATGTTCGAGATTTCCCTGTGTCCCAACAATGTTCAGCCTGAGACGCATGCTGGGGACCGTCGACACCGAAGAGGCCCGAGCCGCCAGGACGCGCCGGTCGTATACGCCGACGCCGACGACAACGCCGCGGCCGACGCCGCGCTCGACGAGACCGCGAGAACCGCCATCCGGGCGACCATCGCGGCCCTCACCGGCGGCGAAAGTGTTGCTGGGGGCCGTTGACCCGCGCCGACAGGATGGCCGCCGGCCCTGTCAGGCCGGCACGCCGAGCAGGTCGGCCACCCCGCCGCGGCTCCTGATGACTGGCGACGGCCCGGACGGTGGGAATGCGCGGCCGGGCCGTGCCATGTTCCGGTGCTACTTGCCCGCCCGCTCGTACGCCGCGTGCAGCTCGGTGGTGAACTCGTCCTCGAGGTCTCGCGGGAGCCGCGCGGCCAGTCCTTCCGCGAGCTGCTTGACCTGGTCCGGTGTCACCTTCCCGTCGGCCGGTCGCAGGCCGTTGATCGCGGCGAGGATCTTCGTCTCGTCGTCGGCCAGGGGGAGCAGTTGGCGGGTCAGGAAGTTCCCGTCCAGGGTGTCCAGCACGTGCGCGGGGGTGGCGCCGGGCGCGTCGGGACCCACCTCCCGCACCGCCTGTCCCGTCGGGTCCGTGGCGTCGCGCACGTAGTAGCGCTGGTGCAGGATGCCCGCCACCCGGTCGTAGACGAACTTCAGCCAGTTGTGCTCGTCGGGCGTCAAATCGTTCTCCTGTCCGCTTGCCGCCGCGTTGCGGAACGCGGTCATGTCGATGGTTCGCCCCGGCGCGGTGCCCGGGTCCCACTTGCCGGTGATGCTGGTCTCGGCGTGCGCCCTGACGCGCTGGACGTCCCCGCGACCGCAGACGTCGGCCACCGCCCTCGCCCACGCGACGGCGGCGCTGTACTGGGCGTCCCGCATGGGGCTGGTGCCCGGGTAGACGATCTCTAGGCCCAGCACCCGCTTGTTGAACAGCGTCGTCACCGGCAGCGGCCCCATGGACCGGCCACCGGAGGCGCCCGCGTGGTTGGCCGGGTTCGCCGCGACCACCGTGATGGAGCCGTCGGCGTTGCCGGCGTAGTTGCACAGGGGACCGCTGAGGTCCTTCCGCCCCCTGACGAGCAGCTCGCCCGCCACCGTGCCCGGCAGCGCCACGCCGTGCGCCCCGCCCGTGTGGTGGACCAGACCGCCCTCGTAGGCCGAGGACATGCCGTTGCCGCGGGTCTGCCAGCCGGGCATCTCCTGCACCACGATCCCGGCGGCGCGCAGGCGTGCGTTGATCTCCTGGCACCGCGCGACGCTCATGGCCGGTCCCCGATGGGCTCGACGGTCAGCGGGTTCGCCTCGACGTCCTGCTCCGGGGTGAACCCCGGCCGCAGGTACGGGGCGTCGGCCTTCGCGTCGAGCTCGCCGGTCACGAGCACGCCGCCGTCGACGTCCTCGTGGTGGATCCGCACCTCACCGGCACGGCTGGTGGGGCTGTCGTTCCCGTCAGCCACCGCGGACAGGTGCGCACGCACATGCGCCTCCACGTCCGGCAGGGCGTCGCGGGTCGACCATCGCGAGTAGCGCAACGTCACTGGTCACCATCCGATCGAGAACGGCGGCGGCCACCGTGTGAACAGCGGTCCGCCGTGTCGAAGCCAGGATGGTGGATGGGGGTCTTCTCGTCCGTCGCGTCGGCGTCACCGGACCGTCTCGCCGGCCGTCCCCCGCGATGGGGGAACACGGCTGAGCAGGGGCTACGGCTGGACCTGTGCGCCGGTCAGCGGCTGAAGCCGGCGGAGAGGCCGCGGAGGAGCTGGCGGCGGCCGAAGGCGTAGAGGATCAGGATGGGCAGCGTGGTGAGGACGACGGCGGCGACGATGGCCGGGACGTTGACACTGTACTGGCCCTGGAAGCTCCACAACGCGAGCGGCAGCGTCCGCTTGTCGGGGCTCTGGGTGAGGACCAGCGGCAGCAGGAACCCGTTCCAGATGTTGAGTGCGTTGTAGACGGTCACCGTGAGGATGGCCGGGCGGGTGAGTGGGGCCGCCAGCCGCCACATGGTCATCCACTCGGAGGCGCCGTCGATCCGCATCGCCTCGAACAGTTCCTTGGGCACGTCGCGGATGAAGTTCGCCAGCACGAGCACGGACAGCGGGATGGCGAACGCGATCGAGGGCAGGATCAGTGCCAGCAGGCTGTCGTACAGGTGCAGCTTGATGATGATCAGGTACACCGGGATCACGGTCGCCTGCAGCGGGATCGCGAGGCCCATCAGGAACAGGCCGTTCACCAGGCGCAGGAAGCGGAGCTGCCAGCCCCGCACGATCGCGTACGCGGCCATGAACGAGAACACCACGGCCGGCACCACCGCACCCGCGGTCGCCACCACGCTGTTGACGAAGTACGTGATGAAGCCCGACTCCAGGACGAACTGGTAGGCGCCCAGCGTCGGATGGCCGGGCGGCACCATCGGGTTGCTCGTGTAGTAGTTGCTCTGGACCTTGAAGCTGGTGATGAGCACCCAGTAGAGGGGGACGACCACGATCGCGAGCCACACCCAGCCGGCCAGCCCGCCGAGCCAGTTGCGCCGTTGGTTGCCCGGGTTGTCGCGCCGGTGCCGTTCGCGGTGCGTCGCCGCCTGGTGTGGTGGCCGGGTGAGTGTGAGGCTCATGTCAGGCGCCCTCGAACTGGCTCTGCGTGGCGTCGCGGCCGCCGAGCCTGCGCAGCAGCAGGGCCAGGGCGAGACCGACGAGTACGAGGATGACGGCGATGACGCTGGCGGGTCCCATCAGGTTGGCCTGGAAACCCCGTTTGTACATGTCCAGCGCGAGCACCCGGGTGGCGTCCCCGGGACCGCCTTCGGTCAGCACGAAGATGAGGTCGAAGAAGGTCAGCGAGCCGACCACCATGAGGGTCGACGAGGTGATGATCGTGTACTTCAGCTGGGGGAGCGTGATGCTGAAGAACTGGCGGACCCGTCCGGCGCCGTCAATCTGCGCGGCTTCGTACAGGGACTGGGGGATCTGCCGGACGCCACCCTGGTAGATCAGCGAGTGGAACGGGATGAACTGCCAGGAGACGACGAACACGACGAGGCCGAACGCGAGCGCGGGCCGGCCGAGCCAGTCCTGGCTGAGGAACTTGATCCCCAGCCCGGCGCCGAGGCCGAAGTTCGGGTCCAGCAGCGCCTTGTAGGCGATCGCGATGGCCGCGGAGCTGAGCAGCAGCGGGATGAAGTACACCACCGCCAGCACCGCGCGGTAGCGCTGGGGACCGGCGAGGAACGTGCCGATCAGGATGCTCAACGGGGTCTGCACCGCCCAGGACGCGAGCATCACCAGGAACGTGATCCAGATGACGTGCGGCAGCTCGGGATCGCTGAGCACGGCGCGCCAACTGTCCAACCCGGACGGTTGGATCGTGCCGATCCCGTCCCACGTCGTGAAGCTCAGCAGGAAGACGCCGACGAGCGGGATGACGGCGAAGCCGACGAAGAACACCAGCGCCGGCGCGACCAGCCACGGCAGGACGCCGTGCCGGCCGCGCCGCTGCGCGGGTGTGCTCCCCGGCTCGGGATCGTGGACGAGCTGGCTCACTGGTTGGTGGCCGCGTTGAGGTTGTCGGCGAACTGCTGCGGGGAGA
>NZ_JBJMIE010000122.1:0-15056 GCF_045807065.1 Actinophytocola sp.
GCCCTTTGGCTGCCCGTGTCGCCGACCTTGGCCATAGCCTGGTACAGGCGGATAGCTAGGGTGTACTGCATGCGACGGTAGGCGTTCTCGGCGAGGCGCTCGAGGTCGTCGCGGTTGTGGGTGTGGTGTTCCAGAGCGCGCCAGGTGATCTCAGACAGCAGCGTGCTGCGGCGCCGCGGGAGCAGATGCTGCAGGTCAGGCCTGCTGCACCGTTTTTGGGCGTGCGAACACCCCGAGCGGAATCCGACTACTTTCCTGCCAGGTCACCACCTCTTGGGTCGGACGGCGCTCGCAATTCCGCGCGAATCGCCAATCCGCCCGTGATGAACACTCTCAACTCGCAGTCAACAGACCAGTAGGGAACAACGCCGAACAGGTGAGAGAACCAGCACGGTCTGAAACGGACCTGGTGTCCGCCCGGCACGCCTGCGGCGGACATGGTGAAGACTGGTGGCCACCATGAGGCGATCGGCACACCGGTCGTCACCGCGACCGGGAAGGGCAGACAGTGGCGCCAGGCGTGACCGGCAACGAGAAGAAGTTCAAGGCCCTCGTGGCTGACTTCGTCAACACGAGCGCCGAACTGGGCGGCATCATCGACTCCGAGGTCGTGGCGACCGAACTGCGCCAGCGCATCCAGTCCATCGCCGCTCAGATCGGCGTCACCGAGGCCACGGTGCTGCGCACCTACATGCCCGAGGACTGGGGCCAGGACATGGCCCGCCAGACCTACCGGCAGATCCAAGAACGCGATGCCCACGTCGACGCCACACCAGTCCAGCAGTTGCCCCTGCCTGCGGTCGGCCGGCTGATCGCAGCGCTGGGTCAGGCCCTGCTGTTCGCCCACGTCAACAATGCCGCCACCGACCCCGCCTGCCGGTTCAACCTGAAGGAAGCCGGCCAGGCCGTCACCGGGCTCGGCGTTGCACTGACCGCAGCGGCCAACAACGACACCGTCACTGTCGGAGGCAACATCCTGGCCTGGACCAAGGACGCGCTCATCGTCTTCCGCGACAACCTCCAACACCAGCATTGGACCAGCTGCCCCTGCGGCGAAGACTGCGGCAGCCACAAGAACGACAAGGCGGTACTCCGTGCCCTGCTCGCCGACCTTCTGCTCCTGACCGATACAACCTCGGCTTAGTCCGGCAAAGTTGTCCGAGCCTGCGGTTAAACACCGGTGCCCGGCGGCGGCTGGTCGAGATCATCGCGAACCTGCGTGACCACGTCCGGAGAGCCAAGCTCAACGGCTGGCTCGGCGAAGTCACCGGGCCGGAGATGAGCCTGATGTCGGCGTACGCCTGAACGAGGCCAGCCGGAAACTGGTCGCACGTGACCGGCACCCAACGGGCCACGATCCACCTTGGGATGCCCGTTATCACGTCCGGCTACTGTAGGGAATCGGCGGCTCGGAGTCCTCCGTTTACACACTCGGAGATCTCCGTCGTGAGGAATCTGGATCCCTATGGCATCCGAACGCAAAGCGCTGCGGTAACAGCTTGGGTGTGCCTAGCGACAGACTGGTCGATCCGCGCCGATGAACGACGGACACTTCGCGGACCGAAAGGAGGAGCCATGGCGCTCGTCAGACGTCGGCCAAAGCCGACCTCCGAGCAAGATGTTCGTGACGCATCTGTTGCGAGCCTTCGAATGTCGCGCCGCGGCTTGGTTATTACCACTGCGGTAACCCTTGTGTTCAGCTACTTGGGGTTAGCGGCAGCAACACACCTGTGGCCCTGGCGGGTAAATCAGCAGTTCGAGAACGCAACGAAGGTCACGAGCTATTACGGGACTAGCTACCCGAGTCCTCAAGGGTCAGACACGGCAACCTTGAGCATCACCGTTGTCAACAACGCACCGTCGCCAGTTCGAGGACCTCTGCTAAAGATTCCAGCAGGTGGCACCGGCAGTCGATCAGCAATCAGATCCGACAGTGCCGTTGGGCTGACTGATATTCAGCCATGTCAAGCGTTGAAGTATGTTGCCACGTTCGAGATGACGGACCCGGATCCGATCATCTCAGACGACCATCCGGACTGGAAATTGATCTTCACCATCGACAATCTAAGCTGGAGCGAGCCGCTCGGTTCGTCGGATGAGCCGTCCGCTCTAGCAACTGTCGATAAGGACAAAGGGTTAAGAACAATTTATGGTATAGGTGGACTTTCGAGAACTACTGGCTGGCTGGGGGAAAAAGTGGATACGTCTCCGTCGCATGGTCCCGGCTGCGGTTAATGTGATCCACGTGTTCATGATGTCGTAGATCTTCTCCCTGATGGTCAGCGGTCTGTAGCGGGGTCGTATGACCAGGCCCGCGGTTGGTCGCAGGATCCGACGTTGGGTCGTAGGAATGCCAGGGCTGTGTTGGTGCAGCCTCGACATGGCTACATAGTCATCGTTCAGGAGTGTGGATCCCAGGAAGAAATCGACCCGGTATAGTAGCTATATTCAATTCTGCGTCCTCTAATGGATCGTTCCGCGGGTCAGTGTCAATCCAATCCAGTAGCCGCTCCTCCGAGTATGTCTTTTGGCAAGCGCACACTGTCGATTGATGCTAGGTTGTCGTGAATCGACCGCACTGACCGATGAAAGCGTGTGAGGAGCAGAGTGCCCAAGTCCCTACCCACCTCCGTCACGATGCGCCTTCGCGACCGGCGTGCTCTCCTGTGGGCGTGCCAGGCCCACGACCTCCGACCGGGCGAAGAGCCGCACGACTACTCCGTTGCAGCGGCTGAGGCAACCGTACGGTACCGCCCCCAGCCGGACCCGCTCGACCTGCACGTCGCCTCGTACTACTGGGAGGCGGTGTGGCTGGAGGGCGCGGCGAGCCCGCTGCTGCCGGCGCTCAAGGCTGCGGCGCAGACCACCGAGCCGGAAGTCCGACAGATCGTGCTTCTCGCAGCCGACGTCGACGCCTCGGCGCAACTGTCCTCGCTCGAGTTCCTGCCGGTTTGCGTGCTGCCGGGCGTGCTCGATCCGGACGCGCCCGCCGCCTCCCGCTACGGCGCGGTTCGCGAGCGTGTGCGGGAGCGGATCGCGTGGGAACTCGCCGAGCGGCTACGCCAGTACCGAGAACGCGTCCTGATCGTCCTCGGCGCCAGGGAGAACGACGATCTGGAGAGGCTGTCCGAGGTCCTTGAGGACTGCCCGCTAGTCGACCTGGAAGTTCTTCTCGTCTGGCCGCCGGACGCGCCGGAGCCCGTCCTGCCAGTGAGTCCGTCGATCGTTGTCCACATCTGGCGCGGGACAGAGAATGACCTGCTCGTGGCTATGGCTGATGCCGGCGCTCCGCACGTCGCCGACAGCCCGCGGCACACCGTACGCATCGGGAACCGCACCCTGGGCCTGGGCATCCGCGACGTCGACCGGATTCTCGCTCGGTTCTCGCTCCTCACCGAGCAGCGCATCGCCCCGGCGACGACGTTCACGATGGAGAACCTACTCGCCTTCCTAGACGGCAACCTCGAGGACTGGTCGGCGCACAGCGTCGGCCTCCCAGTCGGGCGCGACTACCGGACACAGGACAAGCCGCTGCACGAGGACGTCCTCGCGGTGCTCCGGCAGGTGCAGGCGCGCTCGGAGACCGCATCGACGTACATCATGCGCCTTCCGGCCGAGCCCGGCGCGGGGGCGACAACGCTGCTGCGGGCCGCGGCGTACGCGGCGGCACGGGAAGGATTCCCTACTCTCGTCCTACGTCCCGAACAGATCGCGATCGACCTCGAGGAGTTGTCGGCCTTCGCCACCACGCTCTCGGAGGGGGCACTCGCTCTAGGCCTCGAGCAGGTCCCGCCGCTGCTAATCGTGATAGACGTGGAGCACGAGCAGCGCGGCATAGTGGCTCGGAGCATCACCGGCCCGCTCGCCCGGCAGGGTCGCTCGGCCGTCGTGCTGCACGCCGTCGCCGCACAAGATGCGAAGGCAGACGCCGAGCGCCGGACGCGGCGGGCGGCGGTACTGCCGGTGTTGAGTGCGCAGCTGGCCGAAGAGGAAATCGAGCGGTGCCGGCGCACCCTGTCCCAGACGGTGGAGCGGTGGACGCTGCCGGTAGTCGTCCCGTCGGTGTACCAATGGCACCGGTACGACCAGGCGACCCGATGGGCGCCCAGCGACGACGGCCGGACTGCATCGCTGTTCTGGGTCGCGCTGCGGTTCTTCCTTACCGAGGGCATGGAGCTGCCCGAGGCCGAGCAGGCGCAGAGCTTCCTGGGCCGATGGATCACGCAGCGTAGCGAGGCGATCGAGGACGCCTCAGTACGCGAAATTGTGACATACGTGGCCGCGATGTCCTCGTTCCGCCTGCCGAGCCCACTCTGGACCGTCATCCGTCCTGCCGTGGGTGGCACCTACCCGTCGAATCTGTCCGTAGCCATCCGTCAGCTCGACGGCATCGTGACTTGGGGCGGGCCGGCCAAGGGCCTCGACGAAGACGTCATCCGGTTCCTTCATCCCGCGCTGGCACGGGCCTATCTGGAGCACCATGCCGACGCACGCACGGCCGCTGCGCGGATGCACCAGCTCGTTCCCGTCCTCGGGGCGCTGTCGCCCGGCAGCAGCGCGGACATCTGGGTTGCCGAATCGCTCGCGAAGGACGTGCTGGCGCCGAGGTTCGAACAGCCCGCCTCTGACTGGGACTGGCGGCTGCAAACCTTCGAACTGATTCCGCCCGCAATCCGCGACCAGAGCAAGGCCATCCTGCACCACTGGGCACGGACGCTATACCGGTCGGCCGACCAAACCATGCCACGCCTTGAGATCGACCAACGGCTTGAGCACTTCGCCAGCGCCGTGGAAAAACTGGAAAGGTCCACCAACCTGCCCCGCCGCTCGGGGCGCGACGAGCACCCCAGTCACCTCTACAACACGCTCGGCACGGCGTACTACCGCTATTCCCTTGTACTGCAAGAGGCGGGCCGCACGGCCGACGGAGCGGAGGCGTGGACCAGCGCCTGCACCGCCTTCGAGAAAGCGATCACCCTGTCCGGCGGCGTCAACATAGAGGCCCTTCTCGCCTTCAGCCACCGACTGCTCAAGCACGCCAAGGCGGCCGGCGCCGAGGAGCAGATGGTCAAGGCGTCCGACGTGACGCAGGCGCTGGAGCTGCTCGACGAAGCCGACGACGTAGCGGAGAACAACTTGGCGCCCGACCCCGTCTGGACCGAGCAAGTCACGACGTACCGCGCCGAGGCGCTCGCCCTGCTCAGCGAGGAGCTCGGCGAGGCCTATATCAACGAGCTGATCAACTCGACTGACCCCGAACTCGGGTACTACTGCAAGGCCCGGCTCTACCTACTGAGCAACGAAGGAGAGCAAGGCGTCGATGACGCGCTCGCCATCCTTGACGAGGCGGAGCGCGCCGGAGTGGTGCCCCGGACCCGCTCAGTGCGTCTGCGGGTCTCCCTGCTCGAACGCCAACCGATTCAGCAACACGACTTCGGCCTGCTCAAGGAGCTGTACCGGCGGTTGGACGCCGAACTGGCCGAAACGCCCCGCCCGCTGGACCTCTTTCGCTACGCCGTGCTCTGCTACCAGACCGGCGACTATCGCGAGGGCACCGAGCGTTTCCGACAGCTGCGCGCGCAGTTCCGCCGCGAGGACCTCCCTGCCATCCGCATGTACGACATCTGGCGAGAACCGGACAACCCGGAGAAGCCCCGGCTGACCCAAATGCGGGTGGACAACCGGATCACCGAGTGGCGGGCGCAGGGCTACCTGCTCGACCTGCACCAGACCGTGCCGTTCCGGCCGCGCCACTTCTCGCCGCCACCGGACCGTGGTCAGATCGTCACCTGCGCGATCCGGTTCGAGTCGAACGGACCCCTCGCCGTGCCGCCCCGTTTCGTTGAGCCGTCCGCAAGTGGCCGCCGGCCGGCGCCGCCGGCCACCCGGTAGCGGTGAAGCCGGAGGCACTGAGCGGCTCGCAGCGCGATCTGCTGAAGTTGCTCCATAACGCCGTCGTCGCGGCAAGCCGGTTCCCGGCCGTGCTACTCACCGGACCATCCGGGTCGGGGAAGCGGACCCTGGCCCGGCGCCTCGCAGACGACACGGGTGTGAACTTCGCCGAGGTTGCGGCCAGCGATTCCGTCAACTCCTTGTCCGCGATGCTCTTCGGCACACCTGCCGACGCGCGGCGGGCGGGCAGCGACGGCGTCGCGCCCGGGCTGCTCGGGCGGGAGGAGGCGACCGTCCTGTTCCTGTCCGGCCTGCAGGACCTTCCGGTCGAGTTCGCCCAGCGGCTGCGGGCGGCCATCTCGGAACGCCGCTACACCGACGCGCTCGGAACGACCTGGCGCGTCGCGGAGGACATGGTGATCGTCGGTTCCCGGCGCGTTGCCGCCGATTCCGCGATCCCGCCGGACCACTGGCTCTGGACAGCATTCGGACGGCGCATCGACGTCCCGGTCCCGTCCGAGCCTTCCTGCGTCATGACCATCGCCAGCAGCATGCTGACGTCGTTAGTGGGACGGTCCACTCTCACCGGCGATAACGACCTACCCGCTGTGCTGAACTCGGTGACCAGAGCGGGCGACCATCTACATCTGCTGCGCCGCGTGCTCGAGGCGGCCTGCGCGTACGACGCCAACCGGCCGGTCGGGACCGCATCGGTACTCGAGATGCTCCCGCGCGAGACCCGGTGGCTGCTGCCCCGGGTGCCCTACCGCGGGCGCGAGCTCTCCGAGGAGGACCTGCGACACTGGCTGGATCAGTTTCCAGGCGTCCTCCAGCCCGTCGCGCTGCAGCTCTTCCAGTCAGTCGCAGAGAAGTACTACATCGGGACGGACGAGTTCTACCGCGCTCTCGGCCATCTCATCACAACGTCCGGGATTCCTGCCTACGGCCGGGTGTCGTTCTGCCGGTGGCAGCAACTCGGCGCCAGCGGCCCGCGCATCGCGCACGCCCTCAAAAACCAGGGCAACTGGAGTTGCCTCGCCGAGCTGAACCTGCAGGAAGCGGAGGAAACGTGGCCGGACTTTGACGACAAATCGCCGGAGTGGTTCGTCGTCACCGACGACATCATCGGCTCGGGCCGGTCGTTGCGCGCCTGCACGCAAGGGGAAGACGCGCCCCTGAAGCGGCTTCTCCGACGGTTCCCTGACGCGAAGGTGAGGATTCTCGTTGTCGTCGCTTTCGAGGCTGCGCTGCGGGACGTCGTCGCCGACCTTTCGGCGTTCCGGGATCGAGTGGAAGTCGGCGCGTACCGGCTGCTCGGCGACCGCGACCGCTGCTTCACCGACACCAGTGAGATCATCACCGACCCACACCACCGGAACCTGCTGTCGGCCTTCTGCGCCGCCGACGACGGCCCTCTGAAGATCAGAAGGACGTTCCGCCTGGGCTATCAGGACCTGGCGGCCCTGGTCGTCTTCTTTGACACCGTGCCCAACAACAGCCTTCCGCTGCTCTGGCACACCAGCGACTCGTGGCGGCCCCTCTTCTCGGCGGCTGGCTAATGCCAGAAGCCAATTTTTCGTGGTCATGTCGGGTAGTCCGTAAAGCCTGCATCCGCCGTTCCAGCCTCCGCTTGGCCTCAAAGCCCGGCCTCGACTGGTCGAGATCGTTGCCAACCCTGCGTGACCGCATCCAGGGAGCCAACTCAACGGCAGCCTCGGCGAGATAGCTGGCCGCGACGTCGGCGTAGTCCAGTTAATGACGGAGGTGCTGCTTGCCCAGGTGATGGGGGCCGCGCCAGCGTAGGCGCGCAGGCCCCGGGCGTGGGGGAAGCGGGTGGGGTCGTCGCCGATCTCGCCGAGGAGCCGGGCGCCGGTGAGTGCCCCAGCGCCGGGGAAGGACAGGTAGAGGAGCGCGTGGGGGTGGGTGAGGAACGCGCCTTCGGTCTGGGTGGTGAGTTCGTCGAGGGTGTCGCATGCGAGGTCGAGCGCGGCGAGGCACGCGCACCCGGACACCGAGCGCGTTCTCGACGACGGCACGGTGACGTAGGGCAGGCTCCCGGAAGAGCGCATGGAGCCGATTCGCGTGGGCGTCGACCAGGCGGGTACGGCCGGCAGCAGCGAGGGTTTCGCGCAGCTGTCGTTTCGTCAGGCGGGCTGCGGTTGTGGGCGTCGGGGCGAGCGCGAGGATGGCGCGGGCTTCCGGACGCAGGAGGTTGCCGGGCAGGTCGCTCCAGGCGCGGCAGGCGGCGGGGTGCACCTCGCGCAAGACGGAGCGAAGCCGGTTGTAGTGCAGTTGTCGGGTGTGGTGGGCTTGGAGCTGCGTGCGGCTCAGCTCGGCGACGGCGTTGACGGTGTCGGTGTTGGCGGGCAAGGGGCGATGCCGATGGCCGTCCACGCGAAGGATGTTGGCCAGCAGCGCGGCGTCACCGCGGTCACTCTTGACCGTGGCCGGTGCGGCGAGCTTGCGGTGATTGGCGACCACCACCGGATTGATCGGCACGACTGGTTGGCCCGCGGCACGCAGAGCCTCAACCAACAGCCCCCGGCTCGTTTCGATAGCGATCGGCACGTCCTTGCGGCTGTGCCGGTGACTGCTGCGCAGACCGGCCAGGAGACGCATCACCTCCTTGACCCCATGCGGTGTCTCCGCGACGCGAGCGCGAGCAACGACCATGCCGGCCTTGTCGACGACGGCGAGGTCGTTGAGATGCTCGGACCAGTCAATGCCTGCCCACAGCCCGCTCATCGCGTCCACCTCACGCCAGGCACGTCGCCGGGACGCCGCACATACGAGCGGGTCCGCGTCGCTCGGTCACAGTCCACGGGCCTCGGCGCCGCGTGTGCGCGGGAGCCACTGTGGACGAGTGTCGAAGGGACGCGTGGCCGTGGACCGAGGGCCGTTGGGGAGAGCATGAGCAGATCCGTCCGTTGTCCGTGTGCGTGGGGCCGGGCACCACGATGACCACCAAGACGGCGCTCATCGAGTGAAGGCGCACGTCTACTGCAGTCGCAGAGCTTCACCCACAGCGAAGCCCTGGTGCCAAACCCCGCGAGCGCGGGGACAACGTGACCGCACCTCCACCGGGGAGGCCAGCCAACGGGCCCGAAGCAGACTGACCCCGATACTCCGTTGATGAGCCGGTCGACACCACGGGGCTCCAAGCGGTTCGCCGTGACGGTTGGTCGACGGGAGGGCTGGCGGGACCGACGAGTCGCGGCTGTGGGAGCCTGTGCCGCACGGACGGCAGGGATGACGGATGCCTGTGACAAACAGCCTGGGCCGGCGAGCCCTCACGCGGGAATGGCGCCCCCCGCCGCCCGCCCCTCCTCCGGGCCAGCGCCTGGCCGGACGACACCTGTGACGTGCGGGATTGTCGGTGGACGCCAGTAGTCTCCAGGGATGATCAGCGACAGGCCGACGATGCCCGTTCTCGTGGAACGGCATCGTGGCTTCGACGACGGCTACCGGATGCACTGCGATTGTGGCGGTACCTCCTACATCTCCGCCGTGGACTACCACGCCAAGTCGACCGTCGATGCGCTGATGCCGTGCGAACACTGCGAGGGCACCATCCACTTCGGTCCGGCTGTCGCCGCGCTGAGGGATCGGGATGACCGCGCGCTGGACAACGGTCAGATCAACACGTTGGCGTGGTACCACACCAGCACTCAACCCGACTGGCCGTCGACGAACTACGCGAGCGAGCGGAAGGCGGCACTTCTCCTCGCAGCCGCCCGCGTCATTCCCGCAGATCGAGTTGACGCGCTCGTCGAGCGACAGCTCAGTCAAACGCTGCATGTCGGCACCTATGAGGCCGCGATCGAGAACATGCTGCGTCGGATGGACGATCAGGACGACGGGGCATCTCAGTTCTACCTCCACCGGGTCGCGCTCGCTGTTGACCCGGACCGTGTCAACGAGGGGTACCGCGACGAGAACCATGAAGAAGCGGCACACCTGGCCACGACCGAGCTTCGGCAGAGCGGTCTCGATGCGGTCCGCTACCTCAACGTCCGCGAGTCCGCCGGCTCGCTCTCGCTCGCCGTGCTGCCGGAGACGATCACCCATGTGCAGACGGCCAGCCTCCCAATCACCACTCTGGTCCCCGCACATAGCGATTCGCTGCATGGCCTCCTCGAGCAGACCCAGGGCGCGCTGGATGGCCTCGACGCGCACACGCCCGATACATCGGCCATCCCGCATCACCAGCTCCGCCTGAGGGAACTCCGTGGTCCTGACCCGGACGAAATCGCCGCCGCCAGCACGGCGTACTGGAGCAAACATCACGAGTTGTGGGAGGCACTCACTGCCGCACTGGTCGAGGAGCACCTCGTCAACGTCTCTCCCGTCGTCCAAGAGGACTTCACCGACGCGATGAGCGCGTGGCTAGACGCGCAAACACCGGCGACGCCTCGTCAATTCGCAGACTTCTTCGCGGCCAGTGCAGTTGCCCTGACACGTCCTGACGCGGTGAAGGCCTTGCTTGCAACGTATGAGCCACGCGCGATGCCAGCCACCTCGGGCACGCAATAGCTAGGGGCGGCGGTGTATGGGTCGCGCGTCGTAGGGCTGACCGACCTTCTCGGCGTTGTTACCGGGCAAGAAGCACGGCTCGGGTGTCGGCCAGGTCGGCGAGGAGGTCGCCACGGGCCTCCACGCGGTCGAGTACGTCGTCGGCGGTGAAGACAAGTTGCTCGGGTTGGCGGCACGCACGGACCTCGTCCCAGGTGACGGGTGTGGACACAGTGGGGTGGGTGCGGCCGCGCAGCGAATAGGGCGCGATCGTGGTCTTCGCGGGGTTGTTCTGGCTCCAGTCGATGAGCACCTTCCCGCGACGCAGGTTCTTCGCCATCTTCGCCACCACCAGATCCGGGGTCTCGGCCGCGAGACGTTCGGCCAGCGCCTTGGCGTAGCGCGACGGGTGTTGTGCGTCAGTGGCGTGGATGCCGGCGTAGAGCTGCAGGCCTTTCGAGCCGCTGGTCTTGGCGACCGGAGTGAGTCCATCCGCGACCAGGATGTCGTGGAGCCGTTGGGCGAGGCGGCAGCAATCGACGATCGTGGTGTCCGGGCCAGGGTCGAGGTCGAACACGAGCCGATCCGGTAGCTCGCGTCCGGTCGGGCCGATCGTCCACTGCGGGATGTGTAGTTCGAGCGCGGCGAGATTGGCCGTCCACACCAACGTTATCTGGGGGGTGTCTGAGTGGTCAGCCATACGAGGGATCTTGTGATCTCCATGGTGTGACTAATCAGTATTCGGGATGTCTGAGGCACAGGAGATCCAGTAGTTCTGTCTGGTGCCCTTCCGAGCAGAACGCGCTGTTGCCGAGGACGGTTCGGTCGACTGGGTCGTGGTCGATCTTGACAG
Source organism: Actinophytocola sp. (assembly GCF_045807065.1). GTDB lineage: Bacteria > Actinomycetota > Actinomycetes > Mycobacteriales > Pseudonocardiaceae > Actinophytocola. The sequence continues at coordinate 11,258 of NZ_JBJMIE010000122.1, forward strand.
CTACGACCTCCATATCGAGGCCACGGCGTTCCTTGCGGGTCTGCGAGCCAGGGACTGTTCGCCGAACACGGCGCGGGCTTACGCCGGCCGGGTGGCGGTGTATCTGACCTATTGCGCGAACGCCAGGTTGGACTGGCGGGCGCCGGGATTTCTGCCGATGAAGCGGTTCAAGGACTGGCTGGTCAGCGAACCCGCGGCGCCCCGCACCCGGCGACCGGGCGCACCTCGGTACCGGTCGGAGGGCTCCGCGAACGCTGTGCTGACCGCGGTGTGTGAGTTCCTGCGGTTCGGCTACCCGTACGGTTGGGTGTCGGAGAGCACGGTGGCGATGTTGGCCGAGCCGAAGTACCTCACTCATCTGCCGCCTGGCTTCAGCAGTGGCGAGGAGGATCAGTTCCGTGTGGTCGGGAAGTCGACGTTCCGGTTCCGGATGGTCGAGCCGGGCTACGAGGCGCTGATCTCCGACCAGGTCAACAGGATGATCGATCTGGCGCGCAACGCTCGGGATCGGTTCCTGGTCGCGCTTCTGGCCTGCACGGGCTGCCGGATTGGGGAAGCGCTCGGGTTGCGGCGGGAGGACATGCACCTGTTGCCGGACTCGCAGGACTTGGGTTGCCCGGTCAAGGGACCGCACGTCCACATCCGGCGTCGTCCTGACAACGCCAACAAGGCGCTCGCCAAGGCGCGCAAGCCGCGGTCTATCCCGGTCACGGGCACCCTCGTCGGGTTTTACAGCGACTACCGCTACGATCGGGACCGGGTCGAGCAGGCCGTCGACTGCGACCTGGTGTTCGTCAACTGCTATCGGCCGCCGTTGGGCCGGCCGATGACCTACGACAACGCCAAGGAGATGTTCGAGCGCCTCGCCCGCGCCGCGGGGTTCACCGCCCGCCCGCACATGCTGCGCCACGGTGCCGCCACCCAGTGGCTGCGCGACGGAACCCCTCGAGACGTCGTGCAAGAACTGCTCGGACATGTCTCCCAAGCGTCCATGCAGCCCTACATCCACGTCTCCGACCAGGAGAAACGCGACGCCGTCGACCGGGTGGGCGTGGTCGACGGGACCGTCCGGTGACCACTTCGGCCGTCCCCGCGTTCCTGCCTACCGCCGCGTCTGGGCTGCCGGCCGACGTCACCGCGTGGGAGACGTGGCTGCAAGAGCACATCACAGCGGACTGGCGTCTAACGGAATGGAATCACGAAGCGTGGCTGTTTACCGGGGATGTCGATAATCCCCGGACGTCGCTGTGGCCGTGTTCGGTGCGCGCCTGCGTCAATCAGTTGCACATCCGCGACAGTTTCTGCAAGCAATGCGCCATCGAGTTGAGGAACTACGCCGGGAACGCGGACGAGTTCGTCGCCACCTACGTGCCGAAGCGCCGGACGGGGCGCGCCGCGGTGAAATCCTTCTGCCTGGTCGAGCGGGACGGTCAACGGTGCACCCGGCCGGCGGTGTCTGTCGGCGCGTGCGACACCCACTACGGCACCTGGCATCAGCAAGTCAAGTGCGGTCGCACCACGCTGGGAATCCGCGAGTGGATGGCCAGCGTCGCGGTCCCCTTCCTGGACACCGTGTCGTGCCATGTCATCGGCTGCGGTGGGCCGATCATGAACAGCCGAGGGCTCTGCGCCTTCCACTGGCGTCGCTGGTCACACCACAACGTGCGGACCGGCACGAAGGTGGACGCACGAGACTGGGCCGCGACCGAACTTCCTTTCCTGGGTGGTTCCCGCTTCTCTCTCATTCAATTGGCACCACTGGTTAAGCTCGAATTCCTCTACGCGCTGCAACACCGCGACACACTCGGCAAGAGCGTGCTACCGCCAACGTGCCGGAACCTGGCGCTTCACCTCGCCGACGCGACCACGCTGCTGGACCCCAGCCTGGGATCGCTGAGCCTGTCCAACACCAGTGACGCGCTGTTGCGGCAGCTGCGCTGGTCGATCAGCCTGGCCTACGACCAGCACCGCGGCATCTCGCCCACCGACAAGGACGTGCTGGACCTACCCGCCATCGGGCTGCGATCACACAGCTGGACCAGGCAGCGCGTCGCACGAGGCACCGCCGACCTCACCGCGATCCCCCAGCCCTGGCTTCGGGAACTGGTGCGTGTATGGGTGGACGCCGAGCGCCCGGCCGTGCGTGACCTCGGTCCCACGTTGCGTGCCGCCACGCTGGCCGGCCAGGCGCTCAGCGGTCGGCCCGGAGGCGGACAGGATGTCGCCGCGTTGCAGTTCGCCGACATGACCGCCGTCGCCGCCCAGTTCCGCACCGCGCTGCGCCTGGATGGCGAGCCCTACACCTCGAAAACCCGCCATACGCTGTTCAGCAGGTTCTGCGCCGTGCTGAATTTCGGCCGAAAAGCGGACATGCTCGACCACATGTCGGGCAGCTTCGTTCGACACAGCTCGCATCGCATCGTGGTCGAAGACACCAACGAGGGCGAGATCGGCAAGGCCATCCCTGAGTTCGTCATCCGCCAACTCAACGACGCGCTCGATTCCATCGGCGCAGACATGCCCTACGGCAGACTGACCCGCGACGACATCCAGATGATGTTCCGGACCGTCTACATCGTCTTGCGTGACACCGGTCGGCGCCCCGGCGAAGTCGCGTGCCTGCGCGAAGACTGCCTGGAAACCATTGACGGCGAAACCTCGCTGGTCTGGGACAACCGAAAGGGCAAGCGGCTGCGCCGACGTCTGCCAATCACCTCCGATACCGCCCACGCCATCGGGCAATGGCAGCTCCGACGCCGATCGTTGCCCGTTCCCGAACACAGCACAGGGTTCCTGTTCCCGGCGATCAGTCACGGCGCTGGCGCCCCGCACATCGACCCCAACACCGTCTCCGCCGTCATCCGAGAGTGGGTCGCGTCCCTGCCCGCGCTGGTCACCGACACCGTCGGGCCAGACGGCGAGCCGCTGCCCTTCGACCGGACACGGATCTTTCCCCGCGCGTTCCGCAACTCCTACGCCCAACGCCACGCCGACGAGGGCACCCCAGTTGACGTGCTCAAAGACCTGATGGACCACGTCGATGTCAACACCACGATGGGCTACTACAAGGTCACTTTGCGCCGCAAGCAACAGGCGGTGAAGACCCTGAGTGCTCGGGTCGTGGACCGGGACGGCAACCCGGCACCCTTCCGGTCCAGCCTCGCCTACGAGCGTAGTTCAGTGGCCGTCCCGTTCGGCGGCTGCACCGAACCGTCCAACGTCAAAGCGGGTGGGCACGCCTGCCGGATCAGGTTCCAGTGCGCCGGCTGCGGGTTCTACCGGCCTGACCCGTCCTACCTGCCCGCGATCGAGCAGCAGATCAACGACCTGCGCGCGGACCGGGAGACCGCGCAGGCGATGGGCGCGGCCGAGTTCGTGATCCGCAACCTGACCGAGCAAATCGACGCGTACCACCAGGTCATCACCAACATGCGCGCCAAGCTGGCCGAGTTACCCACCGACGAACGCGCCGAGATCGAAGAGGCCAGCGCCATCATGCGCAAGGCCCGCGCCGGCCACCGCCACCTGAAGCTGCCCATCACCCCAGTCCAACGCTCGGACACGCCACGATGACCGCCGCTCGCGGTCGACCCGAACTGCTGCGCGCGGCCCGCCGGCAGGACAGCCTCACCAAGCGCCAGCGCGTGCTAACCGCGCTGGAACGTATGGAACGCGACCGGGAGCCGGTCACGTTCGCTACCGTCGCTCGCGCGGCGAACGTGTCGACCTGGCTGGTCTACGCCGACGGCGTCCGCGAGCACATCGACGCCGCCCGCCAGCGCCAGGCCACCCAACCGGC
>NZ_JBJMIE010000123.1:0-45386 GCF_045807065.1 Actinophytocola sp.
ACCGGCGGTCTCGCCGGTCCGGACCGCTGCTTGGGCGGGTGTGGCGTGCGCGGCCGGGAGAACCTCGCCGGGCGCCGTCGTGGTTGGGTCACTTGAGCCGCTCTCCTGGTTCTACTCGCGCCCCTCGCGCCCAGTCGGTGGCCGCCATGCGTTTCTTCCCCGGTGCCTGGACCTCGCCGAGCGCGACCGGGTCGGTCGCGGTGCCGACGAGCACCCGCTTGCGCTCCACGCGCAGCTCCCCCGGCGGCAACGCGTCCGCCACCACGCGCTTGACCGGGCCCAGCTTGATCCGCTCGCCGCGGAACTCCGCCCAGGCGCCGGGATCGGGGGTGACCGCGCGGGCCAGCCGGTCCACGGCGATGGCGGGCGCGGTGAAGTCGAGCCGCGCGTCCTCGGTGCTGATCTTCGACGCGTAGCTCGTGCCGTCGCCCGGCTGCTCGACGGCCCGCAGGGTGCCGTCCTCGATGCCGTCCAGCGTCGACACCAGCAGTCCGGCGCCGGCCTCGGCGAGCCGGTCGAGCAGGGTGCCCGCCGTGTCGTCGGCGCGGATGGGCTCGGTCAGCACGCCGAACACCGGGCCGGCGTCCAGCTCCCTGACGATGCGGAACGTGCTGGCGCCGGTGATCTCGTCGCCGTGCCGGATCGCGGCCTGCACCGGCGCGGCGCCACGCCAGGCCGGCAGGATCGAGAAGTGCAGGTTGATCCAGCCCTGCGGCGGGATGTCCAGCGCGGCCTGCCGCAGCAACGCCCCGTACGCGACGACCGGGCAGGCGTCGGGCTCGAGCTCCCGCAGCCGGTCGAGGAACGCCGGGTCGGACGCCTTGACCGGCGTGAGCACCTCGACGCCGTGCTCGTCGGCGAGGGCACCGACCGGCGAGCGCACGAGATGCCGGCCGCGGCCGGCCGGCGCGTCCGGCCGGGTGACCACGGCGACGACCTCGTGCCGGTCGCTCGCCAGCAGGGCACGCAGCGACGGCAGGGCGACCTCGGGCGTGCCGGCAAATACCAACCGCATCAGGTCACCGCCTCCACCGCTGCGTGGCGCCGGCACCCTACGCGGGTTCGGCGGCGTACTGGCTGTTGGTGCTCTGTTCGATGGTTCGCTCCGCAAGCTCCGCTCACGAGTCAGGCACCGCCGAACAGTGAGTGGGGACTCTGCTTGATCGTGGGCATGCCGCCGTCGAACCAGTCGGACTCGCGGATGGCCTTCATCGCCGCCTTGCGGGTCTCGGCGTCGAGCCGGTCGAGGAACATGACGCCGTCGAGGTGGTCGGTCTCGTGCTGGAGGCAGCGGGCCAGCAGGTCGGTGCCCTCGACCTCCACCGGCTCGCCGTGCATGTTCCAGCCCTTGGCCACGACGTTCTTCGCGCGCACGCAGTCCCAGTACAGCCCCGGGATGGACAGGCAGCCCTCCTCCCCGAACTGGGTCTCGTCGTCGACGGAGGTCCAGGTCGGGTTGACGAGATGGCCGGCGAACCCGTCGCAGTGGTAGGTGAAGACCCGCAGCCCGACACCGAGCTGCGGCGCGGCGAGCCCGGCGCCGCCCTGGTCCTCCATGGTGTCCCAGAGGTCCTTGACGAGCGTCGCCAGCTCCTTGTCGAAGTCGACCACCTCCGCCGCGGGGGTACGCAGCACGGGGTCGCCGAAGAGGCGGATGGGCTGGACGGTCACATTGCTCCGATCGGTTCTCGCGTGAGCGGCGGACGCCAGTCTATTCAGTCCCCTGACGACGCAACGCTGAGTGCCGCACCGACAACGCGGCCGACCTGTTCACGACCGCGCCCGGCCGGCTCGACCGGTCCCGCAACCCCGGTCGGCGCACCAGACGCGACGCCGGGTGGGGTAGGTGAGTCGCGGTGACCTGTGACCGGGCGGCGGTGCGGCCGGTGGGCGCGGGGGGCAGGGCCGTCAGACCAGCTCCAGCGGATCGAGCCGGACCCGGATCGGGTCCGGCTCCTTCCGCGCGGTGCGGGCGTGTTGGGCGGTGGCCAGCGCGGCGGCGAGGGCGCGGCCGTCGGCGCGGGTGGTGCGGACCAGGGCGCGTTCCTTCTCGGTGTTGCCGTCGCGGTCGGGTTCGCCGAGGGGCACCGGGCCGAGGATCTCGCCGCTCGCGGGGAGCTTCAGCTCGTCCAGGAACATCGCCAGTGCCTTCGCCGGGCCGTCCACCGACGCCATCCGCACCGCGGGCGGGAACCCGAGTTCCGTGCGGCCCGCCAACTCCTGGCCGGCGTGCCACACCGGGTCCCACCGCACGAGCGCCTGCACGGCCGGCACCGCCGACTCGGCGAGCACCACCACCCGGCCGTCCGCGCGGACCATCGCGGCGGCGGCCATCCAGCGGCGCAGTGTCTCCTCGGTGGCACGCAGGTCGGCGCGGCCCAGCAGCGCCCACCCGTCGAGCAGGAGCGCGGCGCCGTAGTCGCCGACGGGCTCCGCGCCGGGCGTGGCCACGACCAGCGCGGGCCGGTCGTCGACGTTCTTCAGCACCTCCGCGCCGCCCGAACCGAGCACCGGCACGCCGGCGAACGCGCGGCCCAGCTCCTCGGCCGTGCGTTTGACGCCGACGACGATGGCGCGCAGCCGCCGTGAGCCGCAGGTGCCGCAGCGGAACGCGGTGTCGGGCACGCCGCACCACCGGCAGGTCGGTGGGCGTGCCTCGGTGCCGGCCGGGAGCCCCAGCGGGCCCGCGCAGCGGCGGCAACGGGCCGGGCCGCGGCACTGCTGGCAGGCGAGCGCGGGCACGTACCCGCCGCGCGGCACCTGCACCAGCACCGGCCGGCCCTTCCCGAGGGCTTCCCTGGCCGCCTCGAACGCCACGGACGGGATGCGGGCCGCGCGGGCGGCGGGGTCGCGGGCAAGCTGCTGGTCGGTCTCCCCCAGCGACGTGATGCGCGGCGACGCCTTCCTGACCTCGTCCCGGGCGGCGATGATCTCGGGCGCCCACCCGGTCTCGACCAGCAGCTGGGCCTCGGCGGTCCGCGCGAACCCGGCGACGAGCAGCGACGCGCCGCTGGTGTGGGCGCGCTGGATCAGCACGTCGCGGACGTGCGGGTAGGGCGCGTGCGGGTCGGCGTGCAGGTCGTCGCCGTCGTCCCACACGACGAACAGCCCGGGCCGCTGGACGGGCGCGAACACGCTGGCCCGGGTGCCGACGACGATCCTGACCGTGCCCCGCTTGACCGCGAGCCACGCCCGGTACCGCTTGGCCGGGCCGGCGTCCGCGGACAGGGCGACGACGTTCTCCTCGCCCGCTCGCGCCACGCACGCCTGGTGGAGCCGGGCGACGTCGCGGTAGTCGGGCACGACGAGCACGGCCCCCCGGTCGCTGGCGGCGGCGGTGGCGGCCAGCTCGGCGAGGCGCGCCGGCCAGTCCTCGCCGGGCAGCGCCTGCCAGACGGCGTGTGCCTGCCGCCGGTTGCGGAGCGCCTCGACGAAGGCGGGGCCGCGGGGGTAGCGGGCCCAGGCGGTGGTGTCCGGCCGCGCGGGCCTGTCGGGCGGCTCGCCCGGCGGCTCGGCCTCGACCTTCGCGTGCCGGGGCGGGATCGCCAGCCGCAGGACGTCGATCACCATGCCGGCATACCGGTCGGCGACCGCCCGGGCGAGCGCGGCGAGATCCGGCGTGAGCACCGGCTCGGCGGAGACGACCTTGCCGATGAACTCCATCCGCCCGCCGAACTCGGACTCGGCGACCCGTTCGAGGAGGAACCCGTCGACCTGCTTGCCGGCGAACCGCAGCCGCAGCCGGCACCCCGGCACGGCGGCCTCGTCGAGCGAGTCCGGCACGAGGTAGTCGAAGGGCCGGTCGAGGTGGGCCAGCGGGACGTCGACGTACACGCGGGCGACCGGGAGTGTGGCCGCCGGCCGCAACTCCCCTTTGCGCACGCCGGTCATGGACGCTGGTCTACCAGAACACCCGATCGGGGCAGGTCATCGGGTGGGCGTCCGCGCGGGAGGGCACCCGAGGACGAACACGACCACAGCCAGGACGAGGCCGGTGCCTGAAGTCAGGACTGCCGCGGTGGGTAGTACGACGCGTAGAGGGCGGCCGTGGCGGCGCGTTCGGAGACGGGGGTCTCCTCGCGGATCTTGCGGTTCAGGCCCGCCGGGTAGCCGGCCTTCAGGACGCGCCGCTCACACGCGTCCTCCATGAAGGAGATCGAGAAGTACAGGCTGAGCAGGTACCCCAGCGCCACCATGGAGAACCGCAGGGACCACGGCCCGGGCACCAACAACGCCAGCCACCAGAAGGAGAACTGCACGAGTGCGCGAGACAGGTGCCGGAACACCCATGTCCGGCACGTCAGGTCGTACAACACCCACTCGTGGTACGCGGCAGGCAGTGAACCGGCTACCGCGTACCACAGCCAGTGGAAGGGATCAGGCGCCCGCGAGCGACCTGAGTGCGTCGGCACGGTCGGTGCGCTCCCACGGCAGGTCCAGCTCCGGGCGGCCGAAGTGGCCGTAGGCGGCTGTCTGCCTGTAGATCGGGCGGAGCAGGTCGAGGTCGCGGATGATCGCGGCCGGGCGCAGGTCGAAGACCTCGCCGATGGCCTGCTGGATCTTCGTCGGGTCCACGGTCTCGGTGCCGAAGGTCTCCACGAACAGGCCCACCGGGGCGGCCTTGCCGATCGCGTACGCCACCTGGACCTCCAGGCGCGTGGCGAGACCGGCGGCGACCGCGTTCTTGGCGACCCACCGCATCGCGTAGGCGGCCGAGCGGTCCACCTTCGACGGGTCCTTGCCGGAGAAGGCGCCACCACCGTGGCGGGCCATGCCGCCGTAGGTGTCGACGATGATCTTGCGGCCGGTCAGACCGGCGTCACCCATCGGGCCGCCGATGACGAAGCGGCCGGTCGGGTTGACCAGCAGCCGCACGTTCTCCGTCTCCAGCTCCAGCTCGGCCAGCTCCGGCAGCACGACCTGCTCCCGCACGTCCACCCCGAGCAGGCGCTCCAGGTCCACGCCGTCGGCGTGCTGCGAGGACACGACCACGGTGTCCAGCCGGACCGGCTGGTCACCCGCGTACTCGATGGTGACCTGGGTCTTGCCGTCGGGCCGGAGGTAGGGCACCGAGCCGTCCTTGCGCACGGCCGACAGCCGCTTCGCCAGCCGGTGGGCCAGCGCGATCGGCAGCGGCATCAGCTCTGGGGTGTCGGTGCAGGCGTAGCCGAACATCAGACCCTGGTCGCCCGCGCCCTGCTTGGCGATCTCGTCCTCGTCGCTCTCCACGCGCTTCTCGTACGCCGTGTCCACACCTTGGGCGATGTCCGGCGACTGCGAACCCAGCGCGACGTTGACCCCGCAGGAGTTGCCGTCGAAGCCCTTGGCCGACGAGTCGTAACCGATCCCGAGGATCGTCTCGCGCACCAGGGACGGGATGTCCGCGTACGCCTCGGTCGTGACCTCGCCCGCGACGTGCACCTGGCCGGTGGTGACCAGGGTCTCCACCGCGACGCGCGAACGCGGGTCCTTGCGCAGCAGGGCGTCGAGGATCGAGTCGCTGATCGCGTCACAGATCTTGTCGGGGTGCCCCTCGGTCACCGATTCGCTGGTGAACAGCCGGCTAGCGGACTTACTCACGACGTACTCCACCACTCTTTCCCTGGGTTGATGCCTGAAGACTATGTACTACCTATCGAGGGACGCTCACTTCTGAGTCATCGAAACCACGGCATCCCATATTTCGGACGCCATGTGTGCTTTCGAACCCAGTGCGATGGGCCGTTCGGATCCGTCGGAGGACAGCAGCCAGCCGGCGTTGTCCTCGGTCTCGAAGGCCCGGCCCTCCCCGACCGCGTTCACGACGAGCAGGTCACACCCCTTGCGCTTCAGTTTCGCACGGCCGTGTTCCAGCACGTCGGCGGCACCGTCCCCCGTCTCGGCCGCGAATCCCACGATCACCTGGCCGGCCACCCGCCCGGCCACCAGCTCCGCGAGAATGTCCGGATTGCGCGTCAGACCGACCGGCTCCGGATCCCGATCGGTCTTCTTGATCTTGTACTCGGCCCGTGTCAGCGGCCGGAAGTCGGCCACGGCGGCCGCCATGACCACCACGTCCGCCTCCTGCGACACCGCGTGCACCGCCTCCCGCAGCTCCAGGGCCGTGCCGACGCGGACCAGATCCACCCCGGCGGGCTCCGGCAACGCGACGGTGGCCGCCGCGACCAGCGTGACCCGGGCGCCCCGTTGCGCCGCGGTGCGCGCGAGAGCATAGCCCTGCTTGCCCGACGAGCGGTTGCCCAGGTAGCGGACCGGATCGAGCGGCTCACGCGTGCCGCCCGCGGAGACGACGACGTGCCGCCCCTCCAGGTCCCGGGGCAGCGCGTCGGGACGCGCCAGCAGCAGCCGGGCCAGGTCCACGATCTCGGTGGGGTCGGCCAGGCGACCCTTGCCGGTGTCCTTGCCGGTCAGCCGGCCACTCGCCGGCTCGGTCACCACGACCCCGCGTGAGCGCAGCGTCGCCACGTTCTCGACCGTGGCCGGGTGCTCCCACATCTCGGTGTGCATGGCGGGCGCCAGCATGACCGGGCAGCGCGCGGTCAGCAGCGTGTTGGTGAGCAGGTCGTCCGCGAGCCCGTGCGCGGCCTTGGCCAGCAGGTCAGCGGTCGCGGGGACGACCAGCACCAAGTCGGCCTCCTGGCCGATGCGAACGTGTGGCACCGCTGGCACGTTCTCGAACACCTCGGTGTACACCGGGCGGCCGGACAGTGCCTCGAAGGTGGCGGCGCCGACGAAGTTCAGCGCCGACCTGGTCGGCACGACCTGGACCGAGTGCCCTGACTCGGTCAGTTGTCGAAGGACCTCGCACGCCTTGTAGGCGGCGATGCCGCCGCCCACACCCAGAACGACGCGCGGGCCCTCGCTCAGTGTCACGGCCTCGCTCCGCTCGGCGTTCGCGAGCCTGTTCCCGACGTCTTCCCTCCTGCGCGCGAACGCCCAGGGCTGGTTCCTCGCCGGGCCTCGCTCACTCGCCCTCGGTGTGCTCGAGCAGTCCGGCGTGGATCTCGCGCAGGGCGATGGACAGGGGCTTCTCGCGGGGACCGGGCTCGACGAGGGGGCCGACGTACTCGAGCAGGCCTTCACCGAGCTGTGCGTAGTAGTCGTTGATCTGCCGGGCACGCTTGGCGGCGTAGATCACCAGGGCGTACTTGGAGCTGACCTTGTCGAGCAGGTCGTCGATCGGGGGGTTGGTGATGCCCTCGAGCTGCTGGCTCGAGGGGTCGCCCAGTGCGCCCAACTCGGTGGGGGTGATCACTCGTGTGTCTCCGGAGTGTTGGATACAGGTTTGTCAAGTATCAACTTTAGCAAGTCCTGAGCGGCGCTCGTCAGGTCGGTGTTCACGACGACCGCGTCGAACTCCGACTGCGCGGCCAATTCCTCCCGCGCCGTCCGCAGACGCCGTGCCACGACCTCGGGCGCCTCGGTGCCGCGGCCGACCAGCCGCTCGACCAACGCCTCCCAGCTCGGCGGCGACAGGAAGACGAGAAACGCCTCCGGCATCGCCGCGCGCAGGTTGCGCGCGCCCTGCAGGTCCACCTCCACCAGCGCGGGTAGTCCCGCGGCGAGGCGTTCCTCGATCGGCGTGCGTGGCGTGCCGGACCGGTGGATGCCCCGGTGGATCTCCGCCCATTCCAGCAGCTCGTCGTCCTTGATCATGCGGTCGAACTCGTCCGCCGTGACGAACCGGTAGTCGACCCCGTCCTGCTCCCCCGGCCGCTGCTCGCGGGTCGTCGCCGACACGCTGAACCACAGGTCCGGGTAGAGCCTGCGCAGCTCGTGGACGACGCTGCTCTTCCCTACGCCGGAGGGGCCGGCTAGAACGACCAGCCGGCCCCTCCGATTCGCGTCGCTCGTCACTCGCCGCTGAACTCGGCAAGCAACGCCTTGCGCTGGCGGTCGCCAAGGCCGCGAAGACGGCGGCTCGGGGCGATCTCAAGACGCTCGATGATCTGTTGGGCACGCACCTTGCCGACACCTGGCAGGGCCTCGAGCAGTGCGGTCACCTTCATCTTGCCCAGGACCTCGTCCTTGTCAGCCTGGGCGAGCACGTCCTTGAGGGTGGTGCCACCTCGCTTGAGGCGCTCCTTGAGCTCAGCTCGGGCGCGTCGGGCGGCAGCCGCCTTCTCCAGCGCTGCGGCCCGCTGCTCCTCGGTCAGCTGGGGAAGGGCCACGATTTCCTCCGGGGGGTGGGGTTTTCTGCGGATCGGTGTCGCGACGTTACCGAGGTCCGGCAGGTCGTGACAACGCGGGTCCACCTTAGTGCTGTGGGTGATACGCGAAAGAGCCTAGATCAACTCTCAGTAGCAAACACCCCAGGACCTGCGGTAACACCCTGCGTTCAGGTGTCTCGGACCCACACTTCACGTGCTGCGCGAAGCGCTTCGACATGGTACGGCGGCAGAGGCTCTCCGGCTGCGAAAACCTCGACGACACCCCGACGGGGATCGCCGGGCCGCAAATCACCCTGCAGCCGGGCGACGTCGGCGCCGGGGTCCGTCTCGACCAGGTACACCCAGGTCGCGAGGGGTATGGCGGCCGCGTTGGCCGGCTCCCGGTAGGCCGCGAGCACCCGCCGCACCCCCGGCACCTTCGGCGCGACGGAAATCAGCCAGTCCTTCACGGAACCGGGATCCGGGCCGTGTGAAATAAACCGGTATGCGGGTTGGTCCGGGTCGGCTTCTGGTAGTTTCGCGCTCACTTCCGGACCGGCCACCTCATCGAGCAGGCGCCGTTCTTCCGTGGCGAGCGCGATCCGCCTGTCCACGAGATATCCGGAAAGAGAGGTCACGAGCATTTTCCATTCGGCGGCTGCGAGGTAGCCACGGAACACCTGTAGGTACTCGTCGGGCACCCGGCCGGCAAGCCGGCGCAGCAACGTCACCGCTGGTCCGGACGTCGTCAACTCGTCACCTCATCACGCGCCGCCGCACACCGCGGGCGGCGGGTCGGTCTGCTTCGGCGGCGTGCTCCTGGTCGTCTTCTTGTGCTTGCCATCCTGGGTCCTGGTGACCTCGACATCCACCTTGGGGTTGGTGCCGCCACCCGGCTGCGCCGTGCCCCGGTACACCCACTCGGGTTCGCCGTCCGCGCCGACTCGCCGGTACTGGGACCGCTGCGTCTGGCTGATCGAGTAGCCCTTGGTCTTGCCCGTGTTCGGGTTCTCCAGCTCGGCTCTGGGCGCGCCCGGCGGCAGCTTCGGGTTCTCGAACGGCAGGTTGGGGTCGGCCGGGTTCTTGATCGACTCGTACGGCTGGAGCACGCCGTTGCCGTCGACGACGCGGCCGGTGGGGTAGGCGGAGGCGATGGTGCCGTCCTGCAGGACGGTGATCTCCAGCTCGACGCCGTTCGAGGTGCCGTGCACGACCCAGGAGCCGACCTCGACGTCCATCTGGTTCTTGTTGTCGATCGGGGGGCCGATCGTCGTCCCGTTCGCGGAGGTGCCGTCGCCGTCGTTCGAGCTGCCCTGCCGCTTGTTGGCGATCGCCCGCTGGACGACCTCGATCGCGCGCTGCTCGGCGACCGGCTGGGTCCAGGTCTGCGGGTACTCGGTCTTCTCCGGTGCGCCGACGCCGTAGCCGTGGCCGCCGCCGGTCTCGTCGTGCTCGTCCGGGCTGTCGCCCTCCCACGTGTGCTGACTCGTGTACGGGGTGAAGCGCGGCTGGAGCGTCGCCGGCGGGGTGGCGGGCAGACCGGTGTCCTTCTTCTGGCCGAGTGCGACCAGGTCGGACTGGTCGAAGACGAGCGCGCCATCCCGCGCGCCCCGGTTGGGCAGGCCGCTGGTCGGGCTGACGATCCGCAGGGTGTCGACGGCCGGCTCGCCGTCGTCGAGGAGCACGTCGCGGAACGACCTGCCCTTCGGCCGCCCGTCCCGCAGCACGTCCCGGATCCCGGCCCGGGTCCTGACCCCCAGCGAGCCGGCCTGGGTGCCGCGGACGTCGACCTCGACGACCTTCGCGTAGCCGTCCGGCACGACGTCCTTCGCGTCGAGCAGGCCGCGCGCCCGCTGGATCTCGTCGTAGAGCCCGTCCACGCTCTGCTGGGCGTCGAGGCCGCCCTTGAGCTGGCCGATCACGTACGCGTGCTTCGTGGCGTCGTCGACGATCACGCCGTTGTCCTGGACGTACACCGACCCCGGCGCCGGGTTGCCCTGGGTGAGGGAGACCAGCACCTTGAGGGTCCGCAGCGCCAGCTCCTGCTCGGCAGGCCTGCCCTTGGCGGCGGCCTTGAACAGGTCGATCAGCGGCGTGTGGGCCGGGTCGGCGCCGTCCCGCAGTGCCGGCGCGTGGACGAGCTGGTCGAGCAGTGCCGTGAGGCCGGCGTCGAGCGCGTCCCCGAGCAGCAACCGCGCTTCGGCGATGACACCTTCCTGCCGGCGCAGCCCGACGACCGGCGCGCCGGAGGTGAGGCCGTCCATGATCCCCGTGATGCCGGGGCCGGTGGCCGACGGCTTGGCCGGGACGGGGTCGTCCGGGTCGACGCCGCGGTCGTGCAGGCGCTTGCCCGCGTCGACGTCCGGGCCGGCCAGCGAGGTGACCTGCGCGAACGCCTGGACGGAGATCGTGACGGTGACCCTGCCGCCCTCCGACGGCGGCGCCGGGTTCGGCGCCTCGTAGACGGTGGTGAACTGCCCGCCGGGCGGCAGGTCCAGCGGTGCGGTCATCGGCGGCCCGCTGCTGGAGGTGATCATCACCGTGCCGACCCCGGCCTGCCTGCCGATGTTCATGACCAGCACGGTGAACGGGCAGACGGGCGTCATGCAGACGCCGGGTGGCGCGCTGACCTGGCCCTGCAGCTCGGGTCGGTCGTCGGGGTCGCTGACCCGCGGCGCGGGCAGGCCAGCGATGGTGGGCGTGGTCTGGTCGACCGTCCTGTCGGTCTGGTCGCGGCAGTCGGTGCCCGGCTCGCTGGTGCCGAACTCGGCGTCGGGGAAGACCCGCGCGTCCCCCTGGCGGACGAGGCGGTCGGCCTTGGCGAGCAGCGGACCGCCGATGCCGAGCAGCCGCGGCGGCTCGGTCGGGGTGACGAACACGCGCCAGCCGGTGTCGCCCCGGGTCAGCTCCATCGCGGGCCGGCCGTCGTGGAACACCACGGGCGTCGCGGTCCAGTCCGCGCTCCTGGCCGTGACGAGCCCGCGGATCTCGGTGCCCGACAGGCCGCCCAGCGCGCTGACCGGGAAGCCCATGGTGTCGTCGGCCTTGACCCACCTGTCGGTGTAGTCCTGCTGGTAGGCCGGGACGGTGTTGAGCCACCAGGCGGAGTTGGCCTTGATCGCGGCCTGGTCCCTGTTCTTGCCCGAGCCGGCGACGATCTCGGCGGCACCGCCCGCCTCGTCCTCGACCACGGCCTGGACGCCGTTGTCGGTCGCGACGATGTCGACCCGCAGGCGCTGGGCCGTCTCCGTGCTCACCCAGCCGGACAGTTGGACGTTCGCCATGCCGGCGAGCTGGTCGAGGGCGGCGCTGGCGGCGCCGGCCGGGTCGGCGGCGACGGGCTCACCGGCGACCCGTTCGGACGGCGTGACGACGACGAGCGTCACCGCCACAGCGACGACGACCGCGAGAACCCCACCGAGCATCCAGCCACGACGCATCGTGCCCACCCCCCGCACCAATTCTGGGACATGGGTTGGAGTGGTGTCACATGGATTTGGTTCCGGGTTGCGATCAGATCGCGTGGGCGCCCAGCGAGTCCCGGACCCGCAGGGCCGCGTCCCGCAAGGTGGTCACGTCCGGGCCGTGGCGCAGGATGTCGCGGGAGGACGTCGGCAGCACGTGCTTGAGGCTCGGGCCGAAGACGGTCCGCAGCTCGGCCAGGCCCGCGCCCTGGGCGCCGAACCCGGGCGCGAGGATCGTGCCGTTCAGCGCGGACAGGTCCAGCCCGGTCCGCCCGACCGTCGCGCCGATGACCAGGCCGACCGGTCCGAGTGGGCTCGCGCCGGCGTTGCGGGTGGCGGCCTCGTCGACGACCGCCTGGGCGACGCTCACGCCGTTCGCGTCCTGCGCGCGCTGGACCTGCGGGCCCTCCTTGTTGGAGGTCAGCGCGAGCACGAACACGCCTCGGCCGTACTTCTCGGCGAGGTCGAGCGCCGGGTCGAGCGAGCCGAACCCGAGGTAGGGCGACACGGTGATGGCGTCCGCCGCGAGTGGCGAGCCCTCCCCCAGGTACGCCTGGGCGTAGGCGGACATGGTCGAGCCGATGTCGCCGCGCTTCACGTCGAGCAGCACCAGCGCGCCGGACTCCCGGCACGCCGCGATCAGCCGCTCCAGCACGGCGACCCCGGCCGAACCGTGTGCCTCGAAGAACGCGGACTGGGGCTTGACCACCGCGACCTCGCCGCCGAACGCCTCGACGCAGGTCATGGCGAACGCCTCCAGCCCGGTGGCGTCCACGGGCAGACCCCACTGCTCCAGCAGCGACGGGTGCGGGTCGATCCCCACGCACAGCGGGCCGCGCAGGGACACGGCCGTGGTGATCCGCGCGCCGAACGGCGCCCTCACCGCTGGCTCCGCAGCGCCGCCTGCAGTGCCTGCAGCGACTCCACCCCGATGTCCTGCTGGATCAACGCCTCGATGCCGTGCACCGCCGCCGCCGCGCCCTGGATCGTGGTCACGCACGGGATGTCCCGGGACACGGCCGCGGTCCTGATCTCGTAGCCGTCCACCCGCGGTCCGGGGTTGCCGTACGGGGTGTTGATCACCATGTCGACGCCGCCGTCCTTGATGATGTCGACGATGTTCTGCTCGCCGTCGGTGGCCGGCTCGAAGTGCTTGCGCACCTCGACGCACGGGATCCCGTTGCGGCGCAGCACCTCCGCGGTGCCGGCGGTGGCCAGGATCTCGAACCCGAGGTCGGCGAGCCGCTTCACCGGGAACACCATCGCCCGCTTGTCCCGGTTGGCCACCGACACGAACACCCGGCCGCTCGTGGGCAGCGAGCCGTAGGACGCGGTCTGGGACTTGGCGAACGCCTTGCCGAAGGACGCGTCGACGCCCATCACCTCGCCGGTCGACTTCATCTCCGGGCCGAGCAGCGAGTCGACGCCGTGGCCCTCGGGCGTGCGGAACCGGTGGAACGGCAGCACGGCCTCCTTCACCGACACGGGCGAGGTCGGCGGCAGCTCCGCCCCGTCGGCGTTGGCCGGCAGCAGGCCCTCCTCGCGCAGTTCGGCGATGGTCGCGCCGAGCATGATGCGGGCGGCGGCCTTCGCGAGCGGCGTCGCGGTGGCCTTGGACACGAACGGCACGGTCCGCGACGCGCGCGGGTTGGCCTCCAGCACGTACAGCACGTCGTCCTTGAGCGCGTACTGGACGTTCAGCAGGCCGCGCACGCCGATGCCGTGCGCGATCAGCTCGGTGGAGCGGCGGATGTTCTGCAGGTCCGTGCGGCCCAGCGTGATCGGCGGCAGCGCGCAGGAGGAGTCGCCGGAGTGGATGCCGGCCTCCTCGATGTGCTCCATGACCCCGCCGAGGAAGACCTCGTCGCCGTCGCACAGCGCGTCCACGTCGATTTCGATGGCGTCGTCGAGGAAGCGGTCGACGAGCACCGGGTGCTCGGGCGTGACCTCCGTGGCGCGCTGGATGTAGCCGGCGAGCGACGCCTCGTCGTACACGATTTCCATGCCGCGGCCGCCGAGTACGTAGGAGGGGCGGACGAGGACCGGGTAGCCGATGTCGTCGGCGATCCGCTTGGCCGCCCGGAACGAGGTGGCGGTGCCCCACTTCGGGGCCGGCAGTCCGGCGGTGGTGAGGACCTCGCCGAAGGCGCCACGGTCCTCGGCGAGGTGGATGGCGTGGGGTGGGGTGCCGACGACCGGGACGCCCGCGTCGGCGAGCCGCTGCGCCAGCCCGAGCGGGGTCTGGCCGCCGAGCTGCACGATCACGCCCTCGACGGTGCCGGACTGCTGCTCGGCGTGTACGACTTCGAGCACGTCTTCGAAGGTGAGGGGTTCGAAGTAGAGGCGGTCGGAGGTGTCGTAGTCGGTGGAGACGGTCTCCGGGTTGCAGTTGACCATGACGGTCTCGTAGCCGGCGTCGCGCAGGGCCATGGCGGCGTGCACGCAGGAGTAGTCGAACTCGATGCCCTGGCCGATCCGGTTGGGTCCGGAGCCCAGGATGAGCACCTTGGGCTTCTCGCGTTGGTCGGCGACCTCGGACTCGGCGGCGGGGTCCAGCTCGTAGGCCGAGTAGTGGTACGGCGTACGGGCCTCGAACTCCGCGGCGCAGGTGTCGACCGTCTTGAACACCGGGCGAATGCCGAGGCGGTGGCGCAGCCAGCGGACGCCGTCCTCCCCCGCCAGTTCGGGCCGCAGCGCGGCGATCTGCCGGTCGGAGAACCCGGCCCGCTTGGCGCGGCGCAGCAGGTGCTCGTCCAGCACGGGCGCGGCGGTGACCTCGGTCCGCAGCTCGACGAGCGAGGCGATCTGGTCGACGAACCACGGGTCGATCCCGGACGCCTCGTGGACCTCCTCGACGCTCGCGCCCAGCCGCAGCGCGCGCTCCACCGTGTACAGGCGGCCGTCGTGCGGGACCCGCAGTGCCTCGAGGATCCCGTCCACGGTCAGGGTGTCCGGGTCGGGCGAGGTCCAGAAGCCGGCGGCCTTGGTCTCCATGGACCGCAGCGCCTTGCCCAGTGCCTCGACGAAGTTGCGGCCGAGCGCCATGGCCTCGCCGACGGACTTCATCGTGGTGGTCAGGGTCGGGTCGGCGCCCGGGAACTTCTCGAACGCGAACCGCGGCACCTTGACGACGACGTAGTCGAGGGTGGGTTCGAAGCTGGCGGGGGTTTCGCCGGTGATGTCGTTGCGGATCTCGTCGAGGGTGTAGCCGATGGCCAGTTTCGCCGCGATCTTGGCGATCGGGAACCCCGTCGCCTTCGATGCCAACGCACTCGACCGGGACACGCGCGGGTTCATCTCGATCACGACCAGCCGCCCGGTCTGCGGGTGGACGGCGAACTGGATGTTGCAGCCACCGGTGTCCACCCCCACCGCGCGCAACACGTCGATACCGACATCACGCATGTGCTGGTACTCGCGGTCGGTCAACGTCATCGCCGGCGCGACCGTCACCGAGTCGCCGGTGTGCACGCCCATCGGGTCGATGTTCTCGATCGAGCAGATGACCACGACGTTGTCGCTGCGGTCGCGCATCAGCTCGAGCTCGTACTCCTTCCAGCCCAGCACGCTCTCCTCGATGAGGACCTCGTGGACCGGAGACTCCGCCAACCCGGCGGCGGCCATACGCTCCAGATCCTCGACGGTGTAGGCCAGACCCGAACCCAAACCACCCATGGTGAACGACGGCCGGATCACCACCGGCAGGCCGAGGTCGTCGACGGTCTTGCGCACCTCGTCCATCGAGTGACACACCGCACTCCGCGGCGTCTCAGCGCCGACCTGAGCACAGATGTCCTTGAACCGCTGCCGATCCTCGCCACGCTGGATCGCCTCGATGTCCGCGCCAATCAACTCGACGCCGTACTTCTCCAGCACCCCCCGCTCGTGCAGGGCGACCGCGGTGTTGAGCGCGGTCTGCCCACCGAGCGTGGCCAGCAACGCGTCCGGCCGCTCCTTCGCGATCACCTTCTCCACGAAATCGGGCGTGATCGGCTCGATGTAGGTCGCGTCGGCGAACTCCGGATCGGTCATGATCGTCGCCGGGTTCGAGTTCACCAGGCTGACCCGCAAACCCTCCGCACGCAACACCCGACACGCCTGCGTACCCGAATAGTCGAACTCACACGCCTGCCCGATCACGATCGGCCCGGAGCCGATCACCAGGACGTGCTCGATGTCGTCACGCTTGGGCACGCCGGGCCTCCATCAGGTTCACGAACTCGTCGAACAGCGGGGCGGCGTCGTGGGGACCGGCCGCCGCCTCCGGGTGGTACTGCACCGAGAATGCCGGCACGTCCTGGGCGCGGACGCCCTCCACGCAGCCGTCGTTGGGGCAGTAGTGGCTGATCACGGCGCCGCCGTAGGGGGTGTCGAACCGCTGGCCCGGCTCCCCCTCGATCGCGAAACCGTGGTTCTGGGCGGTGATCGCCACCCGGCCGGTGGCGACGTCGATCACCGGGATGTTGATACCGCGGTGGCCGTAACGCAGCTTGTAGGTGCCCAGCCCGAGCGCGCGGCCGAGGATCTGGTGGCCGAAGCAGATCCCGAACGTCGGGATCTCGCGGTCCAGCACCTCCTTGGTGAGCGCGACCGGGCCGTCGGTCGTGGCCGGGTCACCGGGGCCGTTGGCGAGGAAGAAGCCGTCGGGTTCGACCGCCAGGACGTCGTCGATCGTGGCGTGCGCGGGCAGGACGTGGGTCTCGATGCCGCGCTGGGACATCATCCGCGGGGTGTTGGTCTTGATGCCGACGTCCAGCGCGGCGACCCGGAACCGCGTTTCAGCGGCTGGTCGGACCACATACGTCTCCGCGACCGTCACCTCCCCCGCAAGGTCGGCACCGACCATCTGGGGGCTTTCCAGGACCCTCTGCCGCATCTCGTCGACGCTGGTGAGCGTGTCACCGGAGAAAACACCCCCGCGCATGGCACCGCGCTCCCGGATGTGGCGGGTGAGGGTGCGGGTGTCGACGCCCGCGATGCCGACGACCCCCTGCTCGGTGAGCGCCTCGTCGAGCGGGCGGCGGGACCGCCAGTTCGACGGGGTCCTGGCCGGGTCGCGGACGACGTAGCCGGCGACCCAGATGCGGGTGGACTCGTCGTCCTCGTCGTTCCAGCCGGTGTTGCCGATCTGCGGGGCGGTCGCGACGACGATCTGGCGGTGGTAGGACGGGTCGGTCAGGGTCTCCTGGTAGCCGGTCATGCCGGTGCAGAAGACGACCTCGCCGAGCGTCTGGCCGGTCGCGCCGAACGCCTCGCCCCGGAAGACCTTGCCGTCCTCCAGCACCAAAGCAGCCGTGTTCACTGGGGCACCTTTCCATCGTGGGCGGTCACCCGGCCGCGGAGGACCGTCGTGACCACCCGGCCGGGCAGCGTCATGCCCTCGTACGGAGTGTTGGCGGCGATGCTGGCCAGCTCCGCGCCCCTGACCGTCCACGTCGCCGTGGGGTCGACCAGGGTCAGCGTGGCCGGTTCGCCGGGGTCGAGCGGGCGGCCCTGGTCGGCGAGGCCGGCGATCTCCGCCGGTCGTTCGCTCATGACCCGCGCCACGCCGCGCCAGTCCAGCAGGCCCGGCTCGACCATTGTGCGTACGACCACCGACAACGCGGTCTGCAGCCCGAGCATGCCCGGACGTGCGGCAGACCACTCGCAGTCCTTGTCCTGCGGGGCGTGCGGGGCGTGGTCGGTGGCGACGCAGTCGAGGACGCCCTCGGCCAGCGCCTCGCGGAGGACCTTGGCGTCCGCGGTCGTGCGCAGCGGCGGGTTGACCTTGTTGACCGGGTCGTAGGTGGCCAGGCGCTCGTCGTCCAGCAGCAGGTGGTGCGGGGTGACCTCGGCCGAGACCGCGATGCCCTGCGCCTTGGCCCACCGGAGCAGTTCGGCGCCGCCGGCCGTCGAGACGTGGCAGACGTGCAGGCGGGCGCCCGTCTGCCGGGCCAGGAGGCAGTCGCGGGCGATGATCGCCTCCTCGGCGGCGGCCGGCCAGCCGGCGAGCCCGAGGCGGGCGGCGTGCTCGCCCTCGTGGGCCTGGGCGCCCTGGGTGAGGCGCGGCTCCTCGGCGTGCTGAGCGATGACCACGTCGAGGGCGGTGGAGTACTCCAGTGCCCGGCGCATGAGGAGCGGGTCGGCGACGCAGTGGCCGTCGTCGGAGAACATCCGGACGCCCACGTTGGCCATGGTGCCCAGCTCGGCCAGCTGCTCGCCGGCCAGGCCGACGGTGACCGCGCCCACCGGGTGCACGTCGACCAGCCCGATCTCGCGGCCGCGGCGTGCGACGTGCTCCACGATCACCGCGTTGTCGGCGACCGGGTCGGTGTTGGCCATGGCGAACACTGCCGTGTAGCCGCCGAGCGCGGCCGCCCGCGAACCGGTGGCGATGGTCTCGGTGTCCTCGCGGCCGGGCTCGCGGAGGTGGGTGTGCAGGTCGACGAAGCCGGGTAGCGCGATGAGACCGTCGGCCTCGATGACCTCGGCATCGTCGGCTGCGGTGCCCTCGGCGATGAGGCCGTCGCGGACGAGGAGGTCCCGGGGGTCCTCGCCGTAGGGCCGGACGCCCTTGAGCAGCAGGGGCTTCACGCGACCTCCTCTTCGTGGGCGAGCAGGTGGTAGAGGACGGCCATGCGGACGTGCACGCCGTTGGACACCTGCTGGGTGATGGCCGCACGGGGCGAGTCCGCGACGGCCGCGGAGATCTCCATGCCACGCAGCATCGGCCCGGGGTGCAGGACGACCGCGTGCTCCGGCAGCAGGTCGAGGCGCGTCTGGTTCATCCCGTACGCGATGGAGTACTCGCGGGCGGACGGCAGAAAATTGCCTCCGAGCCCGCCGTGCATGCGCTCGGCCTGGACCCGCAGCATCATCACGGCGTCGAGCGTCGGCAGCTCGGCGTCGAGGGTGTGGGAGAAGGTGACCGGCCAGCGGTCCACGTGCGCCGGCAGGAGTGTGGGCGGGGCGACGAGGACGACCTGCGCGCCGAGCGTGGTGAGCAGGTGGACGTTCGAGCGGGCGACCCGGCTGTGCAGGACGTCCCCGACGATGCCGACCCTCCTGCCGGTCAGTTCGCCCAGGCGTTCCCGCAGGGTGGCGGCGTCGAGGAGGGCCTGGGTGGGGTGCTCGTGCATGCCGTCGCCGGCGTTGACGACCGAGGTGTGGGTGTCGGCGAGCCAGTGGGCGAGCCGGTGGGCGGCGCCGGAGGCGGGGTGCCGGATGATCACGCAGTCGGCGCCGGCCGCGGCGAGGGTGTTGGCCGTGTCGCGGAGGGACTCGCCCTTGCTCACGCTCGACCCGCTCGAGGACACGTTGACGACGTCGGTGCTCATCCACTTCCCGGCGATCTCGAAGGAGACGCGGGTGCGGGTGGAGTTCTCGTAGAACATCGTGATGACCGTGCGGCCGCGCAGGGTCGGCAGCTTGCGCACCTCCCGGCCGAGGAGGGTCTGTTTGAGCTGGGCGGCGGTGTCGAGGACGGCGGTCGCCGTGTCGGCGTCCATCCCCTCGGTGCCAAGGAGGTGCCTCACGAGAGGTCCCTCCTGTCCAGTACCACCGCGTCACGGTCGTCGGTCTCGGTGAGCAGGACGTGGACCTCCTCGCTGCGGGACGTGGGCACGTTCTTGCCGACGTAGTCCGCCCGGATCGGCAGCTCCCGGTGTCCCCGGTCGACCAGCACGGCGAGCTGGACCGCACGCGGACGGCCGACGTCGCGCAGGGCGTCGAGGGCGGCGCGGATGGTGCGGCCCGAGTAGAGGACGTCGTCGACCAGGATGACCAGGTGGTCGTCGACGCCGGTCGTCGGCAGCGCGGTCGCGCCGAGCGGCCTGGTCGGTTTGCGCCGAAGATCGTCCCGATAGAGTGTGACATCCAGCACACCGGTTGCCACAGTGATGCCGGAGAAGTCGGCGATGCGGTCGGCCAGCCGGGTCGCGAGCGGCGCGCCCCGGGTGGGGATGCCGAGGAGAACGACGGGATGGGCGTCGGCGGCACCGAGAGCGGTGCGCTCGATCACCTGATGCGCCATACGGGCGACGGTGCGCGCGACGTCGCCGGCCGAAAGCAGCTCGCGCCGCTCGGCCGGTTCCGTCGCGCCGCGAGGGGGCGGCGCCACGGTTGACCTCCTTCCCCGCCTCACGGGACGGGTCGTTAAAGGACGTCTTGCTCAGGCACCCACGTCGGGTGCTGTAGCACCGTATCAGGCCCCGTGGATCCACCAACCGGGTGGCAATCCCGCGTTTCCACGGAGGTCGTACACAGATCAGCTTGACCTGGTGACAACTGTGGGTAACCATTACTCTGCGTGTCGATATGCGGCTTCCCGCGGCAGCCACGGCTTAGGCCGGCCGGCGGGCGAACGAAATGGAGAATCGCCATATGGGCGACTACGCCAAGGCGCTAGGGAGCAAGCTCCGTGGCATCCGCCAACAGCAGGGTCTGTCCCTGCACGGCGTCGAGCAGAAGTCGGGCGGTCGCTGGAAGGCGGTCGTCGTCGGCTCTTACGAGCGCGGCGACCGGGCGGTGACCGTGCAGAAGCTGGCCGAGCTGGCTGACTTCTACGGAGTTCCGGTGGTCGAGCTACTGCCGGAAGGCCGGGTCCCCTCGGGGGCGGAGCCGGCGACGAAGATCGTCATCAACCTGGAGCGGCTGCAGCAGCTGCCGGCGGAGAAGGTGGGTCCGCTGGCCCGCTACGCCGCCACCATCCAGAGCCAGCGCGGCGACTACAACGGCAAGGTCCTGTCCATCCGGACCGAGGACCTGCGATCGCTGGCGATCATCTACGACATGACCCCTGGTGAGCTCACCGAGCAGCTGATCGACTGGGGTGTGCTTCCGCCGGAGGCACGTCCGTCCAAGGAGGACTGAGCCTGCTCGTTACGGGCTTTTGACGCACCGCCGCACGGCCGAGGGGCGTGCACGGTTCGAGACAGGCCGACGGGCCGGTCCTCGCCGAGGTGAGGACCGTTCCCCGCGGAGGTCGGCCGGGCTTTCGAGCTGTGCTCGGCTGGGAGATCGGCCGGGCCGACGCGCGAGGACAACAACCCGCACATCGACTGGCTTTCCCCGGTCGCGGTCCCCACTCGGGACCGCGACCGGCCTCGTTCTCGGGGCCCTCGGGCCGCCATGATCGTCGCACTGCGTACCCGAATGGCCGCGAGCGCGCCGGCAAGCACCGCGAGGTGCTACTCCACTCGGGTCATGTGCGGCTTACCCGATCGGGGCACGGCTGGAAGCGGTGTACGCCTGCCGGTCCGCGAGACCGCGACACCCGCCAGGCAGAGCGCGCCGCCGACGAAGGTGAGCCAGCCGGGGACCTCGCTGAGCAGCAGCCACGACATGGCGATCACGAGCGCTGGCACGGCATACGTCGTCGCGCCCATCTGGGACGCGGACGTGCGGGCCAGGGCGTAGGCCCACGTCGTGAAGGCCACGCCCGTGGGGAACACGCCGAGGTAGAGCACGTTCAGCGTCGCGGACAGGGGTGCCGCGCTCGCCTCCGACACCAGCCGCCCCGCGAACGGCAGGCAGGCCACGGTGCCGACGAGGCACCCGAACGTCGTGACCGGTAGGGCGTTGCCGTGGCGCAGCGCGGTTTTCTGCGCGACCACGCCGATGGCGTAGCCGATCGCCGCCACGACGCACATCAGTACGCCGAGCACGGAGGCGTGGCCCTCGCCGGACATGGACAGCCCGACCACGACCGCACCCACGAACGACACCGCGATCCCCGCCAGCACGCGCGGCTTGAAGCCTTCCCGCAGCAGCCAACCGCTCAACAGGGCGATCAGCACCGGCCCGACGTTCACCACCATCGCGGCCGTGCCCGCGTCGACCTCCTGCTCACCCCAGTTCAACAGCACCATGTAGGCGCCGAACCACAGCACACCCGAGACGACGATCCCGGGCCACGCGCCCTGCGGCGGCCACCCCTCCCGCCGCACGACCAGCAGCAGCACCAGCACGACCGAGCCGGCGAGCAACCGCCCCAACGCCAGCGCACCCGGCGAGTAGTACGCCCCGGCACTGCGAATCGCGACGAAGGCCGACGCCCACAGGAGCACGGTGACGGCGGCGGCGAGCAGAGATCGTCGGTCAGTCATGCTCGCCACCGTATGGCGCACATCGTTCGGCGCCGCCCGAAATGAAGATCACGTGCCCGAGGCTAGGCCGGCCACCGACAATCTCTGGCGCTTTCCCGCCGCGGCGCACCTAGAGGGTGGCGCGCAGCTGGTCCGCGATGGTCGCCAACCGGCCCAGGACGCCGTTCACGAAGCGGGGTGAGTCGTCCGTGGACAGGGTGCTGGCGAGCTGCACGGCCTCGTCGATCGCCACCGGGTCGGGGACGTCCGAGGCCCACAGCAGCTCGTAGACGCCGAGGCGCAGGATCGCGACGTCCACGAACGGCATGCGGTCGAGCGTCCAGCCCTCGGTGTGCTCGGTGAGCAGCTCGTCGATCCGCTCCCGGTGCGCCACCACGCCCTCGACCAGCGTGGTGGCGTAGTCGTTCGGGGTGGGGTGCTCGGCGACCTCGTTCCGTTCGAGGAGCAGGGTCACCGGGTCGGCGTCGCGCAGGGCCGCCGCGTACAGGACATCGACCGCGCGCTTGCGAGCTTTGCTCCGCGCGCCCACTACGAGTTGACGCGGCTGAGGTAGCGACCGTCGCGGGTGTCCACCTTGACCTTGTCGCCGGTGGACAGGAACAGCGGCACCTGGATCTCGGCGCCGGTCTCCAGCGTGGCCGGCTTGGTGCCGCCGGTGGAACGGTCGCCCTGCAGGCCCGGGTCGGTCTGCTTGATGACCAGCTCCACGGAGGTCGGGAGCTCGATGAACAGCGGGCTGCCCTCGTGCGTCGCGACGGTCACGGTGCTGTTCTCCAGCAGGAACTTGGCGGAGTCACCGATGACCGCGGCGTCGATGTGCTCCTGCTCGTAGGTCTCGCCGTCCATGAAGACGAACTGCCCGCCGTCCTGGTACAGGTAGGTCATGTCGCGGCGGTCGACGGTCGCGGTGTCGACCTTGATGCCGGCGTTGAAGGTCTTGTCGACGACCTTGCCGGTCATCACGTGCTTGAGCTTGGTCCGCACGAACGCCGGGCCCTTGCCGGGCTTCACGTGCTGGAACTCGACGACGGTCCAGAGCTGGCCCTCGAGGTTGAGCACCAAGCCGTTCTTCAGGTCGTTCGTGGATGCCACGGGGTCGTTCTCTCTCCTGGTCGGTTCGTCTACACGACGACGAGCTGTTTGGTGGTCAGCGTGAGAAGCTCGGGATCGCCGTCCCGCACGACGAGCGTGTCCTCGATGCGGACCCCGCCCCTGCCGGACTGGTACACGCCCGGTTCCACGGTGACTGCCATGCCGGGAAGGAGTCTACCTTCACCCGTCTTGGCCAGGGATGGTGCCTCGTGGATCTCCAACCCGACGCCGTGGCCGAGTCCGTGCAGGAACTCGGTCCCGCGGCCCGCCGCCTCGACGACGCCGCGCGCGGCCGCGTCCACGGCCGCCACCTCGACGCCCGGCCGCAGTGCCGCCCGGCCCGCCGCCTGCGCGGCCGCGACCAGGTCGTACAGCTCGCGTTGCCAGTCCGCCGGCCTGCCGAGGACGAGCGTGCGGGTCATGTCCGAGTGGTAGCCGTCGACCAGCGCGCCGAAGTCCAGCTTCACCAGGTCGCCGCCGGCCAGCTCGACGTCGGTCGGCCGGTGGTGCGGGATCGCGGAGTTGGCGCCGGCGGCCACGATCGTCTCGAACGACGGGCCGGCGGCGCCGTGGTCGAGCATCCGGGTCTCCAGCTCGCGGGCCACCTCGCGCTCGGTGCGGCCGGGGCGCAGGCCGCCGTGTTCGAGGAGGTCGGCGAGGGCACGGTCGGCGGCCGAGCACGCCATCCGCAGCGCCTCGATCTCGGCCTCGTCCTTGACCACCCGCAGCTCCTCGACCAGCCCGGCCGCGCGGACCAGCTCGACCTCTCCCGCCTGCTCGGTGAGGGTGTCCAGCTGGTCGACGGTCACCCGGTGGCTCTCGAACCCCGTGCGGCGGTAGCCCCTGGTGCCGGCGAGGGCGGCGAGCGCGGCGTCGCACGGCCGGTCGACCAGCCGCTCGAGGTCGGGCACCTGCCGGGCCGACTGCGTGAGGTAGCGGCCGTCGGTGCAGAAGACCGTGTGGTCGTCGTCCTCTGCGTGGACCAGCAGCGCGGCGTTCGAGCCGGTGAAGCCGGTCAGGTAGCGGACGTTGAGCAGGTCGACCACGAGCAGGGCGTCGAGTTCGCGTTCCCGGAGGCGGGACCGCAGTGCCGCGCGGCGGCGCAGGTGCGTCTCGGGCATGGCCCCAACATACTGGGACTACCCTGGCCCAATGCGAGCTTGGCTGGTCCGGGGTGGCGTGATGGCCGTGGTGCAGGCGGTGGCGGAGACCGTGCGCGCCGACTACGGCGTGGCGCACCCGACCTCGCGGACGCTGTTCGAGGCGGTCACGCTCGGCGTGCTCGTCGGCGTGGCGGCCGTGTGGGGCGCCGTGGACAAGTGGCGGGGCGTCGAGGACGCCGGCCGGACCTGGCTCATCGCGTCGTTGATCGCCGGCTGGGGCGCGGCGATCCTGGGTGTCGTCGGCAAGTCGATCTTCGTGGACCAGACGGGGGTCGCCGACCTCGGCAGCGCGCTGACCGGCGGGGCCGCGTTCACGGCGCTGCTCGTGCTGATCCCGGCGGCGATCGGCCTGGGCGCGGGCACCTGGATCCGCGCGACGAAGGCCGACGACGAAGAGGACGCTACCGAGGCGGACCGGCCAGGTCGAGGCCGCGTTCGTAGGCGTCCCACTGCTGCGGAGTGATGTCCTGGGCGGCCGACGAGTTGGCCGTCACGACGTTCTCCGTGGGGATCTGCCACAGCCGGTCGTCCAGCAGGAACGCCGTGCCCCGGCCGACCGCCCGGCGCACCGGGACACCCGGCGTGACCCGCGCGGCGACCTCGACCTTGTCCAGTGACAGCGGCCGCTTGGCGAGCACCCGGACCGCGAGCTGCGCGGCGACCGACCTGCGGTCGAACCGCACGATCTTGCCGCCCACCACGAGGTCGACGGTGCGGCTCGGCGACGGCACGGCGAACCCGTCGAGCGCGAGCACCGCGCGCGCCGGTTCCCGGCAGGCGTCGAAGTCCACCACGTCCAGGCCGAAGTGCCGCAGGCCCGACGGCCCGTTCGGCGCCTCGTAGGTCGCGCGCACCAGGTCGATCGGTGCCTTGCCGCACGGGTTGTCGGTCGACACGACCGCGTGCCCGTCGCCGCGGCGCACCAGGCCCGGGCCTTCCCGCCACGAGCCCGGGATCAGCAGCGGCTTGTAGGGCTGGAAGCGGAAACCCCAGTCCCAGAAGGTGATCGTGGTGCCCTCGCGGGTCTCGTGGGCGATGGCGAACGCGGCGAGCGCGTCCACCCACATCCAGTCCGCGCTGAACGCGTCGACGACCGAGCGGGTGCGGGGGCTGGTGTCGGGCACGCGGCGGAACCCGTGCTCGCCGAGCGCCTCGACGTCGTGGGTGAACGCCGGGTCCGGGGAGCGCAGCACGAACTGACCGGCGCCGTTGTGGCCGGTGGCCTGGCCGGTCGTGTCGGTGAACATGAGGTAGAAGTAGCCGGCGAGGTAGACCGCGGAGGGCTGGCCGGCGCCGTAGGTGTTGCCGCGGTCGACGTCCCTGGCCGTGGTGACGAGCGGGCGGCCGCCGTTCGCCCTGGTCCAGACGCGGCCGTCCGGGCTGGTCGCGAGGCCGATCGCGTTGCCGTGCGCGTGGTCGCCGGCCGCGCCCGTGTAGTACATGTAGTAGGTCGGGCCGACCCTGATCACCGACGGGTCGCAGGTGTGCACGGCGTCGAAGCCGGTCGCGCTGCCGGAGAAGATCGGCGTGCCGCCGGTGCCGTCCGGGCCGGCGAACCGGCCGTCGAGGGACGCGGACTCGGCGAGCAGGATGTCATCGCCCGGCGGGTTGGCGATGCCGAGCTGGCTGCACCACCACATCCGGAAGCGGCCGCCGTCCCACAGCACCGACGGCGCGTAGTTGTAGGGCGCGTCCCCGCTGCCGGCGGCGACGATGCCGGGGCTCTGCCGGCCGGCGACGGTCGTGAGCGACACCGGCTCGATGCTGGTGGGGGCGACGGGCTTGGGTGCCTGCGACTCGGACGGCGCACGCGGTGGGGGTTCGGGCGCGGCCTCGCTGGGGGTGCAGGCGGTCGTGGCGGCGAGAGCGAACAGGGCGGCCAGCAGGCGTCTTCGACGGTGCGTAACGCGCATCGTGGAAGAACCTCCATACGGTTGCCTTGGTCAGCCCAAGACAGTGTAGGGACTACTCCAAGTGGAGCGAGCGTTCATCCGGTCGTGCGCCGAACTCACTGGTGGGCGACGAGCTCCACTTCGAAGCCGTCCGCGTTCTCCAGGTAGGCCGCGTAGTGGTCCGGGCCGCCGGCGTGGGGGTGCCGGTCGGCGAACATGAGGCGCCAGCCATGTGCGGGCGCGGCGGCGGTGACGCGGTCGACGTCGGCCCGGGTGCCGGCGTGAAGGGCCAGGTGGTTGATGCCGGGCGCGGTCCGTTCGTGGCGGTCGCCGGTGCGCGCGGGCGAGTCCTCGACGACGACGTAGCCGCTGCCCCGGCGCCAGCTGACGCCGCGTTCCCAGCGCTGGTACTCGTGCCAACCGAGCTGGGTGAACAGCCAGCCGAACGTCTTCTCGGCCGCGGCGAGGTCGGCCACCCACAGCTCGACGTGATGCACGCCACTCGGATGGGCCGGTCCGCTCCCGAAGGCGACGAGGATCCGGTGCGGGGCGCCGTAGTGGTCACCGCCGCCGACGTCGAGGAAGCCGAGGCGCTCGGTGAAGCGGCGGGCCCGCGCGTTGGCTGCGTCGACGATGGCGAAGACCGCGTCGCGCAGGGCGAGCCCGGTGTCCAGCAGTGCCGTCGCGACCTCGCGGGCCAGGCCGGTCCCCCAGTGCTCGCGTGCCAGGTACCAGCCGCATTCGAGCACGTCACCGGGCAGTTCGGTGGACACGCGCAGGTGCGCGACGCCGGCCATCCGGCCGTCGCGTTCGACGACGAACACGCCGGTGCCCGGCGGGCCCTCGTGGGCGCGCCAGCTGGCGGCGAGCGCGCGGACCTGGTCGGCGTTCGTCAGGTCGCGCCGGTGGTACCGGCTCAGCTCCGGATCGGCGAACAGTCCGACGAGCGCGTCGGTGTCGCGCTCCTCGATGGGCCTCACGCGTTGTCGGCCAGCCAGCGCAGGGCGAGCGCGTACCCGTCGACGCCGAGGCCCAGGATGACGCCGGCGGCGACCGGCGAGATGTGGCTGTGGTGCCGGAACTCCTCGCGTTTGTGCACGTTGGTGATGTGCACCTCGACGAGCGGGGCGGTGAGCTGCGCGCAGGCGTCGCGGATGGCGATCGAGTAGTGGGTCCAGGCGGCGGCGTTGAGGACGACGGGGTCGCCGTTGTCGGCGGCCTCGTGCAGCCAGCCGATCATCTCGCCCTCGTGGTCGGTCTGGCGGACCGTGACGTCGAGGCCGAGCTCGCTGGCGGTCTTCTCGCAGAGGGCGACGAGGTCGGCGTGGGTGGTGTGGCCGTAGATGTCGGGCTCACGCATGCCCAGCCGCCCGAGGTTGGGGCCGTTGAGCACCAACACCTTCATGACGTGTCTCCTTCACGGATCGGTCGGGCAAGCCTAGCCAGGGGCGGTGTCAACGCGGGGCGGTGAGCTTCGCGTAGGCCTCCGCCAGCAGCTCCCGCGGCGGGTCCTCCAGGCGGCCCGGCTTGGCGAGGCCGTCCAGGACCACGAACCGGAGCCGGCCGGCGCGGGTCTTCTTGTCGCCGAGCATGGTCTCGGTCAGCTCGGGCAGCGCGTCGGGCTCGTAGGTGGTCGGCAGGCCGATCGACTCGAGGATGCCGCGGTGGCGGTCGGCGGTGGCGTCGTCCAGCCGGCCGGCGGCGCGGGCCAGCTCGGCGGCGAACACCAGACCCACGCTGATGGCGGCGCCGTGCCGCCAGCGGTAGCGCTCGCGGCGTTCGATGGCGTGGCCGAGCGTGTGGCCGTAGTTGAGGATCTCCCGCAGGCTGGCCTCGCGCAGGTCCGCGGCGACGACGTCGGCCTTGACCTGGATCTTTCGGCGGACCAGCTCGGGCAGCACCGCACCGTCCGGGTCGAGCGCGGCGGCGGGGTCGGCCTCGAACAGGTCGAGGATGGTGGGGTCGGCGATGAAGCCCCCCTTGAGGACCTCGGCCATGCCCGGGACCAGCTCGTCCTGCGGGAGGGTCCTCAGCGTGGTCAGGTCGACGATCACCGCGGCGGGCTCGTGGAACGCGCCGACGAGGTTCTTGCCCGCGTCGATGTTGATGCCGGTCTTGCCCCCGACGGCGGCGTCGACCATCCCGAGGAGCGTGGTCGGCACGTTCACCAGCCGCACACCGCGCATCCACCCGGCCGCGACGTACCCCCCGAGGTCGGTGACCGCTCCCCCACCCAACGCCACGACCGTACCGCCGCGGTCCATGCCCATGGCGGCGAGCGCGTCCCAGCACCGTCCGGCGACCGCGAGGGTCTTGCCGGCCTCGGCGTCGGGAACGGGCACGAGGTGTGTGTCCATGCCGGCGTCGAGCAACCGCTCACACATGACCCGGGCCCGACCGACGAGCGTGGGCGGGTGGATGACCGCCACCGCGGACGACCCCACCACCGCGGCGGCCACCTCGTCCCCGAGGTCACGCCCGACCACCACGTCATAGGGCCGATCGGTGGCGACCCTGATGCGCACCGGTTCCGCTCCCACTGCCACGCTCCCTCTGGTCGGTCCCCGACGCCGATGTCCCTCGCCGCTCCCTCGGTAATCCTCTCGCCAATGTCCCCCAGCGCTGCCCCTCACCACTCCCGCTCGCCGCTGCCGCTCGCCGCTGCCGCTCGCCGCTGCCCCCCACCGCCGCCTCATCACCACTGCCCTCCGCCACTGCCCTCCGCCGCTGCCCCTCACCACTCCCTCTCACCACTGCCCTCCGCCGCCGCCTCTCACCACTGCCCCTCACCACTGCCCTCCGCCACTGCCCCTCACCGCCGCCCCTCGCCGCTGCCTCATCACCACTGCCCTCCGCCGTTGCCTGTCACCACTGCCCCCGCCGCTGCCCCTCGGTGCTGCCCCTCACCGCCGCTGCCTCTCACCACTGCCCCCGTCCCCGTCCCTACTGCCCCCGTCCCCGTCCCTCGCCGTCCCCGCTCTCCCCCGGCCCCGCTGCCGCCCCCGCCGATCCCCGTCAGTGCTTGGTTCGGCTCGTCCTCGCTCAGTTGGCCACCGGCATCGACGCGAGTACGTCGGCCAGGACCTCCTCCGGGGTGCGGTCGCTGGTCGGGATCGTCGTGGTCGCCACCGCGGTGTAGATCGGGCGGCGGGTGTTCAGCAGTTCCTTCAGGTGGGCGCGGGGGTTGGGCAGCAGCCAGGGGTGCAGCGGGACCAGGCCCTCGCGGCGCAGCAGGTGGTCGAGGTCCACGTCGAGGAACACGACGTGGTAGGGCTTCAGCAGCTCCGGGACGCCCGGTGCGGTCGGGGTGCCGCCACCCAGCGCGAGGACGCCGTCGTGTTCCGGCAGCAGCTTCGCCAGCAGCGCGCGCTCGGACTCCTGGAACTTCTCGCGGCCGAGCGTGACGACCAGTTCGCCGGCCGGGAGGCCGTGCGCGTCCTCGAGGTCGTGGTCGAAGTCGCGGAACTCCAGCCCGAGGCGCTGCCCGGCGAGGCGCCCCACCGTGCTCTTCCCGGATCCGGGCGGGCCGACGAGGATCAGTGCGGGACCAGTCACCAGCGCTCCTGTAGTGCCTTGAGATAGGACTCGGCGTTGCGGCGGGTCTCCGCCAGCGCGTCGCCGCCGAACTTCTCCAGTGCGGCCTCGGCCAGCACGAGCCCGACGACGGACTCGAGGACCACGCCCGCGCGCGGCACCGCGCACACGTCCGAACGCTGGTGGATCGCGACGGCCGGCTCACCCGTCTTCGTGTCTATTGTGGACAGTGCACGCGGGACGGTCGAGATCGGCTTCATCGCGACCCGGGCCCGCAGCGGCTCACCGTTGGTGATGCCACCCTCCAGCCCGCCCGCGCGGTTCGTGCGGCGGGAGATGCCGGGGTGTGCGGGATCGATCTCGTCGTGCGCCTTGCTCCCCCACCGGCGCGCGGTGGTGAAACCGTCGCCGATCTCCACGCCCTTCATGGCCTGGACACCCATGAGCGCACCCGCGAGACGCGCGTCGAGGCGACGGTCCCAGTGGACGTGCGAGCCGAGCCCCGGCGGCAGCCCGTAGACGATGACCTCGATGACGCCGCCGACCGTGTCCCCGGCCTCCTTGACGGCCTCGACCTCGGCGACCATCGCCTCGGTGCCCCGCGGGTCGAACGCCCGGACCGGGCTCGCGTCGATGGCGTCCAGGTCCTCGGGCTGGGGCACCGCGCCCTCGGGCGCCTCGGCCTCGCCGATCGAGACGACGTGGCTGATGACCTCCACGCCGAGCAGCTGACGGAGGAAGGCACGGGCGACGGTGCCGAGGGCGGTGCGCGCGGCGGTCTCCCGCGCGCTGGCCCGCTCCAGGACCGGCCGGGCGTCGTCGAAGCCGAACTTCTGCATGCCGGCGAGGTCGGCGTGTCCGGGCCGCGGCCGGGTGAGCGGCTCGTTGCGGGCGAGACCGGCCAGCTCCTCGGGGTCCACCGGGTCGGCCGACATGACCTTCTCCCACTTGGGCCACTCGGCGTTGTCGATCCGCACCGCGATCGGCCCGCCCTGGGTCAGCCCGTGACGCACGCCGCCGAGGAACTCGACCTGGTCGGTCTCGAAGCCCATGCGCGGGCTGCGCCCGAAGCCGAGCCGGCGGCGGGCGAGCTGCTTGGCCAGGTCCCCGGTCGTGACCTCAACCCCGGCGACCATGCCCTCGAGCACGGCGACCAGCGCGGGCCCGTGCGACTCCCCAGCGGTGATCCAACGCAACACCCGACGATCCTGTCATGCCCACCTGGAGTCCCGAGCATCGGTTACCCGGGCCTCCGTGGTGGTCGTGGCGGTCGTGGCGGTCAGGCCTGGAAGTGGATGTGCCCATTCAGGGCGGGTCCGTCCGGCGAGCCGCAGTGCTGGGTGAAGCTGGCCTCCAACGCCACCAGCTGACCGGAGACGTCCCGCTCGATCCGGTAGATGACGAACTCGGCGTAGTCGTCACCGCAGCCGAGACCGCGGAAGATCACCAAGATTCCCGGGTTGGCCGCCGGGCCGTTCAGCTGGTTGCGCACGTCCTGGTAGGTACCCACGGCGAGCGGTGCGCGGTTGGGGCCGTTCAGCTCCACCCTGATGTAGTCGAGCCCCTCCGCCGCGTCGATCTTGACGATGTTCTCGCGCTCCCAGACGGTGATCTCACTGTCCGGCGCGACCCACTCACCCGAGCGACCGCCGACCGGGTGAGCCCCTTCGTCGGCCTTGAACGTGAAAATGGCTCCCGGCGTATCGCCCGGCACTGCGGCGGCCGCGTTCGCCGCGCCACCCGCCGTCCCGACCAACACCGCCGCAGCGACCACGACGCTCATCAGAGCACGCATCGTTGACCTCCCCCAGTAGACGTCGCGGGCAGCCTACAGCCGCGGACGACCGCGCGGGCGAGAACGCGCTCGATCACGTTCAGTTCCGGACGCGAACGGCGGATTACCCCGCTGCTGGTCAGATCCACAGGACCTCATTCGACACCAGTCGCCTAGGCTAGGGCGGCGATTTGAGTCCGGGAAACGTTGCTATCACGTAGGTTGCCGCCAGTAGGGCCGGGCCGTGTGGGATTCCTGAGCGCCACTGGTTGCGGAGGCGTTTCGGGGTCAGCGTTGGTAGGAGCAGTGTCAGCAGTGCTGCCAGTGCTGCGCCCACCGCTACCGCCGGGAGGCCTACCGCGCCCATTACCGCGCCTTGGGTTCCCGACAGCTTGACGTCGCCCGCGCCCATCGCTTGTGGGGATGTCGCGTGGACTGCCAGGTAGCAGGTGGCCAGGATTGTCGCGCCCAGTAGGGCGTTCTCGGCCAGCTGCCAGCCTGCCTGGGTTGAGGCCAGTGCCACCGTTGCCGCTGTTGCCGGGTATGCCGGCAGGGTCAGCGCGTTGGGTAAGCGGCGGTGTTTCAGGTCCACGGCCGTCAGGGTTGCCGTTAGCCAGGCGACCAGCAGCGGGATGGGGAGCCACCACCAGGGGAGTTGGCCGCTCGCTGCTTGCCAGCCGGCTATCGCCCACAGTGTCGCCATCATCAGCGGCAGCAGTACTTTGTGGACACTCGCGCCTCGGCGGAGGCGGGTCAGTAGGTGGTGGGACGCGGTGCCCGTTGCGGCGCCTGCGGTTGCCAGGAGGAGGGAGAGGTTCATGTGTTCAGGGTCCACTGGGGACGCCTGGTGGGGCAAGGAGAAGATCGAGCGAAAGGGACTTTCGTACGGGAAAGTTCAGGCCAGGGCCCTTGTCAGGATCTGCGTTATCACCGTTGTCTTCGCCTCGGCGTAGTCCTGCACGTAGCGCCACTCCCTTGTGGACAGCTCGCGTTTCGTTGCCGCGTAAAGCTTCTTGTCTTCCTCGTGTGTTCTCAGCCAGTCGCGGAAGCGGAGCACTCTCGTCATCTCCTCCGCCGCGTGCTTCGTGGAGAACACGTGGAGGTTGACGTCGTGAGGCTCCGCTCGGCGGTGGAACATGCGGTGCTCATACCAGTTCGGCTCGCGGATGCGCAGCACGTAGCCCGCCGCCTCCAGGGCTGGTACGTACGACGGCTCGTCCGCGGTGTCCGGGACCTGCAGCAGGATGTCGATGATCGGCTTCGCCGGTAGGCCGGGGACCGACGTCGAGCCCGTGTGTTCGACCGACATCGCCGTCTCCCCCAGCGCTGCCTCGATCCTCGCGCGGTCCCACTCGAACCAGGACGGCCAGGCCGGGTTGTAGTCGTCGATGACGATCGTCGTCGCGTGCGGGGTCAGCTCGCCTATTGTGACGGCGCGTAGTTCGTTCTCCTCCACGGCGCCACTCTAAAGTGGCAGTGGCAGGACTTCGCCCGTTGCGGCGCGTAGTGCGTTGCGCATGGCTTCGCGTGGTGGGTTCTCGCCCGTGAACTGGGCCACCTGGCCGAAGGCCTGGTGTAGCAACATGTCCAGACCCGTCGCCAGCACGCCGCCGCGCGCGGTCACGGCCGTTGCCAGGGGCGTGGGCCACGGGTGGTAGATCACGTCCAGCACGCAGGGCACCGCCGCGAGGTCCGGGACAACGGCCGACCCCGCGTCCGCCGGAGTGGTGTTCACCAGCACCGACGCCGACGACGCCAGCGCCTCGAAGTCGGCCGACGACCACGGGCACAGCTCGACCGCCAGGCCGACCGCGGTTCCGCACGCCACCGCCTCGGCCGCCCGCGCCACGTCCCGCACCACGACCGTCGCCGAGGACACGCCCAACTCCGCCAGGCCGGCCAGTGCCGCGCGGGCGGTGCCGCCCGCGCCCAGGACCAGCGCGGTCGGGCCGGGTGACCAGCCCGCCGCCCGTAGCGCGCCCGTCACCCCGTCGACGTCGGTGCAGTCCGCCGCCCAGCCGTCCGGACCGCGGACCAGGGTGTTCGCCGCGCCGACGGCTCGCGCGCGCGGGGTCGCCGACGTGGCCAGCTCCAGTGCCGCGCGCTTGCCCGGCATGGTCACCGACAGGCCCACCCAGGACTCGTCCAGGCCGGCCACCAGGGCAGGCAGTTCGGACTCCGACGCCTCCAGCCGCGTGTACGTCCAGCTCAGGCCCAGCGCCTCGTACGCGGCGCCGTGCAGGACCGGCGACAGGGAGTGCGCCACCGGCTTGCCGACGACCGCGGCCCTGCGTGCCTCAGGAGGCACCGTTCGCCTGTGCCCTGGCCTTGTTCGCCTCGTGACCGGCCGAGTCCACCGCGAAGCACGTCGTGCCGTCCTTCTCGCACTTCACGAAGTACAACCATTCGCCCGGCTCGGGATTGGCCGCCTTGGTCAGCGCCTCCCCACCGGGCGACGAGATCGGGGTCGGCGGCAGGCCGGTGTTGCCGTAGGTGTTGTAGGGCCCGACGGCGTCGCGGTCCTTGTCGCTGGTGTGGATCTCCGGGCGGTCGAGCACGTAGTTGATCGTCGAGTCGTACTGCAGCCGCATACCGATCTTCAGGCGGTTGTACGTGACACGCGAGACCTTGCCGAAGTCCTTGGTGATGGCTTCCTTCTCCAACAGCGAAGCCATCGTCAGGATCTGGTAGGGCGTGTAACCGGTGTTGTCGGCGATCGTCGGCATGTTCCACGCCTGCAACTGCTCCGCCGACGCGGTCACCACCTGGGTCATCAGCTCGTCCGGCGTCGAGCCCGGCCGCACGTCGTAGACGCCGGGCACGATCAGGCCCTCCAGCCGGCGCTTCGGCTCCGCCTTGCTGGCATCGGGGACGGCCCACTCCGGCACGCCCAGCTTGCTCAGGTCCCCGCTCGCGGCCACCTGTGCCAGCTGCTCCGGCGGCACGCAGGTGCTCTTGCCGTTCAGCTGCGCACAGGACGCCTTGGCGAGCATCGCGATGATGCCGTCGACCACGGCGCCGTTCGGCTGGGTGATGCTCTCGAGCTGGGCGCCGCCCTTGATCTCGAACTGGCCGACCTGCGCCTTCGGGTTGACGATCTGGCGGACCGCGGCCGCGCCGGACGACTTCTTCTTCATCACGTAGTAGCCGGGCTGGACGCCCCGCACCTTCGCGTTGGACTCGGAAGCGGCCACGAACGCCCGCGAGCTCGCCACCACACCGGCGTCGGTCAGCGTCGCGCCGATGTCACCGGTCGTGTCACCGCCCTTGACCTGGATGACGACGTCCTCGGTGCCCTGCCCGGTGAAGTCGTCGTAGCCGCCGATGCCGGTGAGCTGCTTGTAGCCGTAGTACCCGCCGACGGCGATCAGTGCGAGGACCACGACCATGCCGATCCACAGCACGGCTCGGCGCTTCTTCTTGGGCGGTGGCGGTGGTGGTTTCCGCCGGCCGCCGCTGCGGACCTTGGCGAACCGCTCGGTGCGAGCCTCGTCGAACAGGTCGAGGTCCTCGTCGTAGTGACTGT
This sequence comes from Actinophytocola sp., assembly GCF_045807065.1. Classification (GTDB taxonomy): domain Bacteria; phylum Actinomycetota; class Actinomycetes; order Mycobacteriales; family Pseudonocardiaceae; genus Actinophytocola. The sequence goes on from NZ_JBJMIE010000123.1 coordinate 34,681, forward strand.
CGTGATGGTGGTTCGTCATGGCGCCGGCGCCTCCGGTGGGGTCTGTCGTGCCCGCCCGTCCAGCCAGGCTTGCAGAATCTCGACGGCGGCCGCCTGGTCAACCACCGCCCGTTGCTTCTTCCCCCGTACCCCTCGGTCACTCAGCATTCTGGTGGCGCTGACCGTGGTCAGCCGCTCGTCCGCCAGTCGCACCGGCACCGGGCGCACCCGCCGCGCCAGCTGCCGGGCATAGGACGTGGCGATGGCCGCCGCCTTGCCGTGGCGTGCCGCCAGCGTCCTCGGTAAGCCAACCACCACTTCGACCACCTCATGCTCGATGACGAGCTCGGCCAGGCGATCGAGGTCGCTGCCCGAACGTTCGTCGCGAGACAGGGTAACCAGTGGCGTCGCGAGGATCGGAGCCGGATCACTCAGTGCGACCCCAACTCGTACGGATCCAACATCAACGCCCAGCCTGCGGCCGGGCCCCGGATCACCGCGGCCCGGCCGGTCAGGATCGGTCACGTGGCCGCCCGGTCGATCGCCTCGCGCAGCGCCGCGACCGCGTCCGGGATACCCCCGGGGTTGCCGCCGCCGCCCTGCGCGAGGTCGGGCTTGCCGCCGCCACGACCGCCGATCGCGGGCGCGAAGGCCGGCACCAGCTTGGCCGCCGCGAAACCCGCGTCCCGCGCCGCCGAAGTGGTCGCCACCACGAAGTTCACCTTCGCGCCGTCCGCGGAGAACAGCGCGACCACGCCCGGCCGGTTGCCGAGCCGGTTGCGGACCTCGGACGCGAGCTGGCGCAGGTCGTTGCCGCCGACGCCGTCCGGCGCCGCGACCGCCACCAGCGCGGTGCCGCGGACGTCCTCCGCCTGCTCCGCCAGCGTGCCCGCGGACGCCAGCAGCTGGCCGGCACGCAGCTTCTCCAGCTCCTTCTCCGCCGCACGCAGCCGCTCGACGGTCTGGCCGATGCGCTCCGGCAGCTCCTCCGGGCGCACCTTGAACTGCTCCGCGAGCTGCCCGACCAGCACGTGCTCACGCGCGAGGAACCGGAACGCGTCCAGCCCGACCAGCGCCTCCACCCGGCGCACCCCCGCGCCGATCGACGCCTCGCTCAGCAGCTTCACCACGCCGATCTCGCCGGAGCGGTGCACGTGCGTGCCGCCGCACAGCTCCTTCGAGTAGTCGCCGATGGTGATGACCCGGACCTTCTCGCCGTACTTCTCGCCGAAGAACGCGATGGCGCCCTGCTTGCGCGCCTCGTCGAGCGTCGTGACCTCCGCACGCACGTCGTAGTCGTTCAGCAGCACGTCGTTGACCTCGTCCTCGACGTCCGCCAGCACGCTCGGCGGCACCGCGCCGGCAGGGGAGGTGAAGTCGAACCGCAGCCGGCCAGGCGCGTTCAGCGAGCCCGCCTGCGCCGCCTGCGTGCCGAGCGCGCGCCGCACGCCCGCGTGCACGAGGTGAGTTGCTGAATGAGACCGGGACACCGCGCGCCGCCGCGACGGATCGACCTCCGCGTGGAGGGTCGAGTCGAGCAGCAGCTCACCGGAGAGAACCTTGCCGCGGTGCACGTTCAGGCCCGCGACCGGCGACTGCACGTCGTGCACCTCGACCACCACGCCGTCGCCGACGAGCTTGCCGGTGTCCGCGAGCTGGCCGCCGCCCTCCGCGTAGAACGGGGTGCGGTCGAGCACGACCTCGACCTCCGTGCCCTCGCCCGCCGACACCGCGGGCTGGTTGCCCGAGATGAGGCCGACGACCCGCGACTCGGTCGCCAGCTCCTGGTAGCCGAGGAAGTCGGTCGTGCCGTGGTCCTCGAGGATCGACCGGTACGCGCCGCCGTCCGCGTGGCCGACCTTGCGCGCCGCCGCGTCCTGCTTCGAGCGCTGGCGCTGCTCGGTCATGAGGCGGCGGAAGCCCTCCTCGTCGACCTTCAGGCCCTGCTCGGCCGCCATCTCCAGCGTCAGGTCGATCGGGAAGCCGTACGTGTCGTGCAGCTGGAACGCCTTGTCGCCCGCCAGCACCGAGCCGCCCGAGGACTTGGTCTCCGACGCCGCGACGTCGAAGATCCTCGAGCCGCTCGTCAGGGTCTGGAGGAACGAGTCCTCCTCCTGGCGCACCACACCGTCAATACGGTCGAACTGCTCGACCAGTTCAGGGTAGGCGGGGCCCATGGTGTCGCGGACGACCTTCGCGAACTCACCCAGCACCGGCTCGTGCACGCCCAGCAGGCGCACCGAGCGCACGATGCGACGCAGGAGGCGGCGCAGCACGTAGCCCCGCGCCTCGTTGCCCGGGGTGACGCCGTCACCGATGAGCATGACACCCGACCGGGCGTGGTCCGCGATGACCCGGAACCGCACGTCGTCGACGTGGTTGGCGCCGTAGCGGCGGCCGGACATCTCCTCCGCCCTGCTGATCACCGGGCGGACGAGGTCGGTCTCGTAGACGTTGTCGACGCCCTGCAGCAGGTACGCGACGCGCTCGATGCCCATGCCGGTGTCGATGTTCTTGGCCGGCAGCTCACCGATCGGCGGGTGGTCCTTCTTGGGGGACAGCTCGCCGCGCTCGTCCTGCATGAAGACGAGGTTCCAGATCTCCAGGTAGCGGTCCTCGTCCGCGACGGGACCGCCCTCCTTGCCGTGCTCCGGGCCGCGGTCGTAGTAGATCTCCGAGCACGGACCGCCGGGGCCGGGCACGCCCATGTCCCAGTAGTTGTCCTCGCCGCCGCGGCGCTGGATGCGCTCGTCGGGCAGGCCCGCGACCTTGCGCCACAGCTCGATCGCCTCGTCGTCGGTCTTGTAGACCGTCACCCAGATGCGCTCGGGGTCGAAGCCGTAGCCGCCCTCGGACTGGCTGCCCGTCACCAGCTTCCAGGCGTGCTCGATCGCCCCTTCCTTGAAGTAGTCGCCGAAGGAGAAGTTGCCCGCCATCTGGAAGAACGTGTTGTGGCGGGTGGTCTTGCCGACCTCGTCGATGTCACCGGTGCGCACGCACTTCTGCACGCTGGTCGCGCGCGGGTACGGCGGCGGCTCCTCACCGAGGAAGAACGGCTTGAACTGCACCATGCCCGCGTTCACGAACAGCAGGTTCGGGTCGTCGAGGATCAGCGAGGCACTGGGCACCAGGACGTGCCCGCTGCTCGTGAAGTGGTCGGTGAATCGCTTGGAGATCTCGTGTGTCTGCACGGTCGGGTCCTTGAGGTAGAGAAGGTGCGAGGGTCCGGCACGGCGGACAGCGCGGCGCTACCGGGCGCGGCTCAGCTGCCCGCCCTGCGAGCTCGCGCGTCGCCGGGCCGGCTCGCACGCCGACCCCCACGCTCCTCGGCACTGTCCCGGGCGCCGAGGGCACGCCGCGCCACGGGGCTGACCCCGGACCGCCGCTCGACCACCTCGGACAACTCCTCTTCTCGTTCCTCCATGCCCGCGCGGACATCGGCCCCGAACGAGCCGATCGCGCCGGCGAGGTCACTGATCGCCTCACCCAGGTTACCGGCGATCCCGGCCGGGGTGGCCTGACGAGCCGTCTCCCGAGCCTTCCGCGACAACGCTACGCCCGTCGCGACCCCGACCCCAAGCCAGAAAAGGCGCCTCACGACGTGACCTCCCCCGCTTCGCGGCACACTCCGCACGCTCCGCTCACGACGTGGCCCCCTTGCGCCTGCCGCGGCGCGCGTGCCTGCCCTCGGTGTCCTCCTTGGCCCTGCGGCGGGCCTTGAGCGCCTTGCTGACGCCGTAGGAGAACGCCGCCGCCTTGACCAGCGGACCGCCGAGCGTCGCGGTGAAGACCGAGGTCAGCGCGGACACGTTGCCGGTGACCGCCTGGGTGTTCGCGGTGATGCCGTCGACCCGCTCCAGCTGCGTGTTCACCCGCGTGAGCGTGGTGTTGGCCTCGGAGAAGATCGGGTCGGTGTTGGTGTGCGCCTTGCGGATCGCGATGGTCGCCTCGTCGAGCGTGCGCCCGAGCTTGATCAACGGGATCGCCAGCAGCAGAACGAGCAGCACGAACGCGCCGGCCGCGATCAGCGCGGCGATCTGCCCTGCTGACACGAGCCCTCCCTGGGGTTATGAAGTCCGGAATTGGCCGAAAGGTTACCGTGCTGGCCCGGGAGTGGCCCGTTCGGCTCGGCCCTCCTGCCGCAAAGTCTCCGTTGACGAACTCCGCCTCCCGCTGTGCGTCGACCACCACGAAGGGATCACCACAAATCGGGAGGAACCACCCGTGCACGGCTGAGCCGATCCGCTCAGGTCAGCGGCTCCGCGCACTGGTCGAGGACCTCGAGCGTGGCGTCCCGGCCGTCGGGCTTCAGCTCCAGCAGTGCCCGCTCGATGCCGGCGTCGGCCAGCTCGGCCAGGACGTCGGAGTCCGGTGGCGCGTTCATCACGGTGACCGGCAGCTCGCGGCCGAGGTCCGCGGCGCGCGCCCGCAGCTCGGCGACGTCCGCGACGAGTGGGCCCGGCTCGCCCGGGTAGATCGGGAACCAGCCGTCGCCGTACTCGGCGATCTTGCGCCACGCCGGGTTCTTGCCGCCGCCGACGAGGACCTGGGGGCCGCTCGGCGGTTTCGGCCAGGACTGGATCGGGGCGAAGTCGACGTGCTCGCCGTGGAACTCGGCCTCGTCCTTGGTCCAGATCTCGCGCATGGCCAGCATGTGCTCGCGCAGCACGGCGACCTTCTCCTTCGGGTCGACGCCGTGCTGGCGCAGCTCGCCGTCGTGCCAGCCGGCGCCGACGCCGAGGACGAACCGGCCGCCCGAGATGTGGTCGAGGCTGGCGACGGCCTTGGCGGTGACGATCGGTTCGCGCTGGGCGGCGAGCAGGATGGACGTGCCCAGGGTCAGCCGTTCGGTGACGCCGGCGACCACGCCGAGGGTGACCAGCGGATCGGTGATCCTCGGGTGGATGTGCGCCTGCGTCTCGCTCGCCGCCGTCACGACGTCCGCGACCGGCAGGTTCGTGTGCTCGCCGAGGAACAGCGACTCGAACCCGCGCTCCTCCAGCGCGCGCCCGAGATCCGTGGGACGGATGCCGTCGTCGAGGAACCCGTACCAGAACCCGATCTTCACTTCTGCCCCCTGATCGCCTTGCGCAACTTCGGCACCCGCTCGGCGAGCGCGCGCTCCACACCCCGACCGGTCGGGGTGTAGTAATCCTTGCCCACCAGCTCGTCCGGCGGATACTGCTGTTCCAACACGCCCTCCGGCACGTCGTGCGGGTAGCGGTAGCCGGTGGCGTTGCCGAGCTTCTTCGCGCCCGCGTAGTGGCCGTCGCGCAGGTGCGCCGGCACCGGGCCGATCGCGCCGCCCCGCACATCGGCCATGGCCGCGCCGATGGCGGTGGTGACGGCGTTGGACTTCGGGGCCGTGGCCAGGTGGACGGTGGCCTGGGCGAGGTTGAGTGCGCATTCCGGCAGGCCGATCAGCTGCACGGCCTGGGCGGCGGCGGTCGCGGTCTGCAGTGCGGTCGGGTCGGCCATGCCGACGTCCTCGCTGGCGTGGATGACCAGGCGGCGCGCGATGAAGCGCGGGTCCTCCCCCGCCTCGATCATGCGGGCCAGGTAGTGCAGGGCCGCGTCCACGTCCGAGCCGCGGATGGACTTGATGAACGCGCTGATCACGTCGTAGTGCTGGTCGCCCTGGCGGTCGTAGCGGACGGCGGCCTTGTCGACCGTCGCCTCGACCGTCGCCAGGTCGACCCTGCCCTCGTTGGTGGCGATCGCCGAGTCGGCGGCCGCCTCGAGGGCGGTGAGGGCTCGCCGGGCGTCGCCGCCGGCGAGCCGGACGATGTGGTCCTCGGCGTCCTTCTCAAGCGTCACCGTGTTGTTCAGCCCACGTTCGTCGGTGGTGGCGCGGTCGACCAGGGCGCGGACGTCGTCGTCGGTGAGCGAGCGCAGTTGCAGTACGAGTGACCTGGACAGCAGCGGGGAGACGACCGAGAAGTACGGGTTCTCCGTGGTCGCCGCGACCAGCAGCACGATCCGGTCCTCGACGGCGCCGAGCACCGCGTCCTGCTGGGTGCGGGAGAAGCGGTGGACCTCGTCGATGAACAGGACCGTGGACTCGCCGGAATGGGTGAGGCGGCGGCGCGCCTCCTCGATGACGGCGCGGACCTCCTTGACGCCGGCGGACAGCGCCGAGAGCGCGACGAAGCGGCGGCCGATCGCGCTGGAGACCAGCATCGCGAGAGTGGTCTTGCCGGTGCCGGGCGGGCCGTACAGCAGCAGAGACGCCGGCGCCGCACCTTCGACGAGCCGCCGGAGCGGGGCGCCCGGACCCAGCAGGTGATCCTGGCCGACCACCTCGCCGAGGGTGGCCGGGCGCATGCGGACGGCGAGCGGCGCGTTCGCGCTCACCCGCTCCCTGGCGCCGGGATGCCGCTCCTTCGGCGGGCTGTCGAACAGTTCGAGGTCGAGCCCATCTTCCACGCTCACGACGCTACCGTGTTCAATTGCCTCGCTCCGCTCGGCGGTTCACGGCCTGTTCCCGGTGTCTTCCCTCCTGCGCGCGAAGACGCCGGGCTCGTACCTCGCCGCGCCTTCGTGCTCGTCAGTCCAGACACCGGCGGCCACTCACAGGATCCGATTGCCTCGCTTCGCTTGGCGGTTCGCGGCCTGCACCCCGGCCGCTCACACCTACGATCGCCCTCATGACCTGGCAGACCTTCCGCTCCGAGGCTTCGTACTACGAGGGACGGGCCGATGGTCTCCTGGCGTCCGCGATGGACGGCACGCCCTCGGCCGTCGCCGAGTTCACGCGGTGGTCGGCGCCGCTGACGGTTGACGGTGCGCGGGAGGTCCTCGCCCGGGGGCATGGGTTCGACTCGTGGGCGGAGCTGCTGGCGGGAGCCGGGCAGGGGGCGTTCGCGGAGGCCTACCGGTTGATCGAGGCGCGGGACCTGACGGGGTTGGGTGCGCTGCTCGACCGGGTGCCCTCGCTGGTGACCGAGGTCGGCACCAACGGCAACGACCTGCTGGGGCTGGCGGCGTCGACGTGTGACGAGCGGTTCGTCGTGTCGCTGCTGTCGCGGGGGGCGGACGTGGCGCGGGGGAACGTGCACGGGTGGACCGTGCTGCACCAGGCCGGGTACTCGAACCTGCCGGAGATGGCGCGGGTGCTGCTCGACGCGGGTGCGCCGGTCGACGTGTCGGGGCGCGGCGACGGCGGCACGCCGCTCGTGGCCGCGTTGTTCTGGGGGAACGTCGAGGTGGCGCGGGTGCTGGCCGCTCGCGGCGTGGTGCCGGGGAACCTGCGGACGGCAGCGGGGCTCGACGACGTGGCCCTGCTGGAGTCGGTGTGGGACACGCCCTCCGCCGGTGCCCACCGCGGTTTCTACCGGCCGCACAGCGGGTTCCCGGCGTGGCGGCCCGGCGACTCACCTGCGGAGGTGCGGGACGAGGCGCTGAGTTGGGCGGCCCGCTCGGACGCGGTCGACGCGTTGTCGTGGCTGTGCGCGCGGGGCGCCTCGGTGGACGCGAACGTGTACCAGGGCACGGCTCTGGTGTGGGCCGCTGCCCGGGGCCGGGTCCGCGCGGTGCGGCGGTTGCTGGAGCTGGGAGCTGGCGTGAACGTGCGGGGGACGTTCGGCGGGCCGGGGCACGGGGTGGGCACGACGGCACTGCACCACGCGGCCGAGAGCGGTCACCTGGAGGTGATCGAGGTGTTGCTGGCGGCCGGTGCGGACCGCACCGTCGAGGACGAGCTGTACGGCGGCACGCCCGCGGGGTGGGCGGCGTACAACGATCAGGACGCCGCCGCCGCGCTGCTGTCCTGACCGGTCAGATCGCCAGCGCCGGTGGGGACGTGACGCGGTTGCCCGGGGCGCGGTAGTCCTGCCACGCGGCGGCCAGCCGGCGGACGGCCTCGGTCAGCTCGTCCTGCTGGGCGACGAAGTGCAGGCGCACGTACTGCTCGCCGCGCCCGTTCGCGTCGAGCCCCGGGCCGGGTAGCACGGCGACACCCTGGCGCAGCGCGGCCTGCGCGAAGGACGTGCCGTCGCCGTACGGCAGACGGACCCACAGCGTCTGGCCGCCACGCACGGCGGGCGCCGGCCAGTCCGGGAGGTGTCTGGCGAGCTCGGCACGCAGGTGGTCGTGGCCGGCGTGCCGCCGCGCGGCTCCGCGCCGCCGCAGCGCGTCCAGCCGAGGCAGCAGGTAGGCGGCCGCCAGCTGGGCGGGGATGTTGCCGCCGAGGTCGTGCACGGCGCGGAGCCGGGCCAGTCGGGCGATGAGCGGTGCGAGTGCGCGTACCCAGCCGATGCGCAGGCCGCCCCAGACGACCTTGCTGAGCGACCCGATCGTGATCACCTGATCGTTGTACATGGCCAGCGGCGGCGGTGTGGGCTCCCCGGGGAAGCCCAGCTCGGCGGGCACCTCGTCGTCGATGAGCGCGAGTCCGGCCGCGGCGGCGTCCTCGGCGAGGCGGCGGCGGGGCAGCGCGGGCAGCACCGCGCCGGTCGGGTTGTGGTAGGTGGAGATCACGTAGGCGAAGGCGGGATCGTGCGCCACGGCCGCGGCCGCCAGCCCGGGGAGCCCGACCGGCAGCGCACGCGGCACGGCGGCCTCCTCGCGGAACGCCTCCAGCGCGCCGGGGTAGGTGGGCGCCTCCACGAGCACCCGGTCGCCCGGCCGGACCAGCGCGCGGGCCAGCAGGGACAGTGCCTGCTGCCCTCCTGTGGTGACCAGGACGCGGTCCGGGGTCGTGGGCACGCCGCGTTGCTGGTAGCGATCGGCGATCGCACGACGGAGGGCTGGGTGCCCCATCGGGTGATAGCCGATGTCACCCACGGTCGTCGCCAGCTCGGGCAACGTCCGGGTGTACGCCTCGACCAGCTCCGGAGGTGGCGCGTCCGGCGCGGCACACGCGAGCAGGATGACGCCGTCCCTCGGCTCGAGCAGGTGCAGGAAGGAAGGTGCGTCGGTGGTCGTCCGCAGCGGCGCCGCCTCCTCGCCGGCGACCCTGGTGCCGCTGCCCTGCCGGCGCACGATGCGGCCCTCCACCGTCAACTGCTCGTAGGCCGCGACGACCGTGGTGCGGCCGACCGCGAGCGCCGAGGCGAGCGCGCGGTCCGGCGGCAGCCCGGTGCCGGGCGGCAGCTCACCCTCGTCGATCAGCTCACGCAGCCGGGCGGCGAGCAGCACGTACAGGGGACCGCGACCGGACGACCAGCGCCCCAGACGCTCCACCAGACTGATTGGCTCCATTGACAAACCAATTTAGCGGAATTGGCTCTGCCCTGTCTCTTCCCGCGTCACGAGCATGGTCGTCATGACGTCCTTCGCACCCAACGCGATGACCATGCTGATCGACCGTCCTGTGCGCTACGACCTGGCGGAGAGCACCTGCCCGTCACTGCGTCCCAGTGAGCTCGCCGACCCCGCCGAACTGGCGGACGTGCTGCTCGGCTACGGCACGTCCCGGGGCGACGCCGAACTTCGGGCGTTGATCGCCGCTCGTAGCGGGGTGGCCGCCGACCAGGTGCTGGTGACCGTCGGCGCGGTCGCCGCGATGTTCCTGCTGGCCCAGGCGACGTGCGGGACCGGTGACCGGGTCCTCCTCGCCACGCCGTGCTTCCCGCCCGCGCGAAGCGTTCCCGAGGGGCTGGGCGCGGTCGTGGACGAGGTACCGCTGTCGTTCGACGAGGGCTACCGGCTGCCGGTGGCGGAGGTCGCCGCCGCGCTGACGCCGCGCACGCGGCTGGTGTCGGTGGCGTCGCCGCAGAACCCGTCGGGTGTCCGCTTCACCGAGGCGGAGCTGCGCGCGTTGCTCGACGTGGTGGCGGTTCGGGCACCGGAGGCGGTCGTGTTCGTCGACGAGACCTACCGGGAGTCCACGTACGGCGACGCACTCGCGCCGTCGTCGGTGGCGGCCATGTCGCCACGGGTGGTGACGTGTGCCTCGCTGTCCAAGGCGTACGGCGCGCCGGGCCTGCGCCTGGGCTGGCTGACCACGACCGACGCCGAGCTGTACGAACGGGTGCGCGAGGCGAAGTTCGTGTCCGCGATCGCGTGCTCGACGCTGGACGAGTTCCTAGGCGCGCGGGTGCTCCGGCGGGCCGAGGAGGTACTCGGAGCGCGAGCGCGGTTGCTGCGACAGGCACTCGACGAGCTGCTGGAGTGGACGCGCGACCAGCCGGTGGAGATCGTCCGCCCGGACGGCGGCGCGATCTGCTGCCTGCGCCTGCCCCAGGACCGCTTCCCCGACGCCGCGGTCACCGAGTTCTACGCCCGACTCGACAAGCTCGACGCGCGGGTGGGCCGCGGGTCCTGGTTCGGCGAGCACGACCGGGTCTTCCGACTCGGCTTCGGCCACCTGCCACTCGACGACTTCCGCGTGGGGCTGGACCGCCTCGCCGACGCCTTGGGCGCCGCCTAACCGCGCGTTTTTGACTCACGGCAGGGAACGGTGGAGACGCGGCTCCGGAGCATTGGACACGCGGGCACGGCGCGTTCGGACTCGGGCCGCGCAGGCGTTGGACACGCGGGCACGGTGGTGTGAACTCAGGGGGTTGACTCGTTGAACTCGCCGGGCTGGTTCCGCTGGACACGCCGGGCCGATTCCTGAAATTCGCGGGCCGGCACATTGGACACGCCGGGCCGGTTCGTTGAACACGCGAAGCCAGTTCGTTGGACACGCCCGGCCGATTCGTTGGACACGCGGGGCCAGTTCGTTGGACACGCGGGGCCAGTTCGTTGGACACGCGGGGCCAGTTCGTTGGACACGCGGGGCC
>NZ_JBJMIE010000124.1:0-20327 GCF_045807065.1 Actinophytocola sp.
CCTCGGCACGCCCCGCGGCTTCCGGGTCTCCCCGGACGGCCGGCGGGTGCTGTTCCTGCGTTCGGCCTCCGGCGAGGACCGCCGGCACATCCTGTGGCGGCTCGACGTCGGGACCGGTGAGGAGACCAGGCTCGCCGACCCGGCGGCGCTGCTCGGCGGGGACGAGGAGCTGTCCGCGGAGGAGCGTGCGCGCCGGGAACGCAGTCGTGAGCAGGGTGGCGGCGTGGTCGGCAACGCGGTCGACGCCGAGGTGCGGGTCGCGGCCTTCGCCCTGTCCGGCAAGGTGTTCGTGGCCGACGCGGAGACCGGCGAGGTCCGCGAGCTGCCGACCGCGACGCCGGTGATCGACCCGCGGCCGGACCCGACCGGCACGCACGTTGCGTACGTGGCGAACAACGCGCTGCGGGTCGTCGGCGTGGACGGCACCGGCGACCGGGTGCTCGCCGAGCCGGCCGGGCCGGACCACGCCGTCGGCCTCGCGGAGTTCATCGCCGCCGAGGAGATGGGCCGGGCCCGCGGCTTCTGGTGGTCACCCGACGGCACCCGGCTGCTCGTCTCCTTCGTGGACAGGAGCGCGGTCCGCCGCTGGCACATCGCCGACCCGGCCAACCCGGAGGTCCCGCCCAACGTCGTGTCCTACCCGGCGGCCGGCACCGACAACGCGACCGTCCAGCTGGCGATCCTCGGCCTCGACGGGTCCCGGGTGGACGTCGACTTCAGCGACGAGTACTTCGTGACCGCGCACTGGAGCGCGCACGGCCGCCTGCTCGTCGCGACGGCGCCGAGGGACCAGAAGCGGATGCGGGTGCTCGCGGTCGACGCGGACAGCGGCGCCACCGAGGTACTGGCCGAGGACGTCGACGACCGCTGGGTGGAGATCATCCCGGGCGTGCCCGCCTGGACCGAGGACGGCAGGCTCGTGCGGGTCGCGGTCGCCGACGGCGCGAACCGGCTCGTGGTGGACGGCAAGGAGGTCACACCGCCGTCGCTGCGGGTGCGGTCCGTCCTGGACGTCGGCGCGGACGTGCTGTTCACCGCGTCGGCCGACGACCCGACGCAGGTGCACGTCTACCGCTGGGCGGACGGCGACGTCACGCGCGTGTCCGCCGTGGACGGCGTGCACGGCGCGGCCCGGGGCGGGGACGTCACCGTGCTCGCGTCGTGGTCGCTGGAGCACGCCGGCCCCCGGGTTTCCGTGCTGCGCGGCGCGGAACAGGTCGCCACCATCGCCTCCCACGCGGTCGAACCACCCGTCGAGCCCAACCTGCACCTCATGACCGTGGGGGACCGGGGCCTGCGGGTCGCGCTGCTCTACCCCACCAGCCACGAACCGGGGACGAAGCTGCCGGTGCTGCTCGACCCGTACGGCGGGCCGCACGCGCAGCGGGTCATGGCCAGCCGCAACGCCTTCGTCGGCCCGCAATGGTTGGCGGACCAGGGCTTCGCGGTGCTCGTGGCGGACGGCCGCGGCACGCCGGGCCGCGGCTCGGCGTGGGAGCGGGAGATCGCGTTCGACTTCGCCGGCGTCACCCTGCAGGACCAGGTCGACGCGTTGTTCGCCGTGGCGGAGGCACATCCGGACCTCGACCTGTCCAGAGTGGCCATTCGCGGCTGGTCGTACGGCGGCTACCTCTCGGCGCTCGCGGTGCTGCGCCGGCCGGACGTGTTCCACGCGGCGATCGCCGGCGCGCCCGTCACCGAGTGGCGGCTCTACGACACCCACTACACCGAGCGATATCTCGGCCATCCGGATGCCGACCCGGAGGTCTACGACCGGAACTCGCTGATCAACGACGCGCCGAAGCTCGAACGGCCGCTCCTGATCATCCACGGGCTCGCCGACGACAACGTCGTGGTGGCCCACTCGGTGCGGCTGTCCTCGGCCCTGGTCGCGGCGGGCCGGCCGCACGCGCTGCTGCCACTGCCGGGTGTCACCCACATGACGCCGCAGGACGACGAGGTCGCGGAGAACTTCATGCTGATGCAGGTCCGGTGGCTGAAGGACGCGCTGGGAGTGGGCGATGAGTGAGCTCACGGTGGAAACCCGCTGTGCTGGTGAGGGAGAGTCATGAAGCGCTGGGGCATCACGCTGCCGCTGACGGGCGTGCCGCTGGCCGCGCACCGCGACCTCGTCCGCGAGCTGCCCGACCTCGGGTACACGGACGTCTGGTCGGCCGAGACCGCCGGCGCCGACGCGTTCACGCCGCTCGCCCTCGTCGCCGAGTGGGCGCCCGGCCTGCGCCTGGGCACCGCGATCGTGCCGATCTACACCCGCGGTCCCGGCCTGCTGGCCATGAGCGCGGCGACGATCGCGGAGCTGGCACCCGGCCGGTTCGTGCTCGGCATCGGCACGTCCACGCCGACCATCGTGTCGAGCTGGAACTCGCTCCCGTTCACCGAGCCGTACGCTCGGTCGCGGGACACGTTGCGGTTCCTGCGCGCGGCGTTGCGCGGGGACAAGGTGACCGAGACGTACGAGACGTTCGCCGTGTCCAAGTTCCGGCTGGAGCGCCCGCCGACCCCGACGCCACCCGTCGTGCTGGCGGCGCTGCGGCCGGGCATGCTGCGGCTCGCCAGGCGGGAGGCGGACGGCGCGATCACCAACTGGCTGGCGCCCACGGACGTGCCGAAGGTCCGCGCCGAGCTGGGCGCGCAGGCGGAGCTCATCGCCCGCATCTTCGTCTGTCCCACCGAGGACGCCGACGCGGCGCGGAACCTGGGCCGGCTGCTCATCTCGAGCTACCTGACCGTGCCGGTGTACGCGGCGTTCCACGAGTGGCTGGGCCGCGGCGAGGCGCTGCGGGGCATGCACGAGGCGTGGGCGGCGGGCGACCGTGCGGGCGCGAACGCGGCGATCCCGGACGAGGTGGTGGATGACCTGGTGGTCCACGGCCCGGTCGAGAGGTGCCGCGAGCGGATCGCGGAGTACGTGGCCCAGGGCCTGGACACCCCGGTGATCGCGCTGCTCCCAACGGGTGACGACCCGCAGGACATGGTTCGGAGACTGGCTCCGAGCTGAGGCGGGTTCGCATAGTGAACTCCCCGGCGGCACGAAGTACAGTGCTGCATAACTTAGGTATGCCTAACTAGGGAGTCCGATGCAGGTCTCGATGCTCGCCGGTGGGGTTGCCGGCGCCAAGCCGGTGCGTGAGCTGGTCGCCGTGGCGCTCGACGCCATGGCGACCGCCGCGCCGGCCGGCCCGGTGCCGCGCGGTGGCCCCGCCGCGGTCGCCGCGGCGGTGCACTCCGTCATCGGCACCGACCTGCTCCCGGAGCACGGGATCGGCGAGGCGACGGCACTCGAGGAGCTGAGCCGCCTGCTCGTCGCCGGGTCCGCCGACCCGACCCACCCGTGGTGTGCCGCGCACCTGCACGGGCCGCCGCTCGCCGTGGCGGCCGCCGCCGATCTCGTGGCCAGCGTCCTCAACCCGTCGATGGACTCCTGGGACCAGGCGCCCGCCGCGAGCGAGCTGGAGCGCGCCCTCACCGGCGCCCTGGCTCGGCTCGTCGGGCACGCGGACGCGTTGATCACCAGCGGCGGCACGGAGTCCAACCTGCTCGGGTTGCTCCTGGCGCGGGAACTGCACGGCGCCGTCCAGCCGGTCTGCGGCCGCACCGCCCACCACAGCGTCGCGCGGGCGGCCTGGCTGCTCGGCCTGCCCGCGCCACTGCTCGTCGACTGCGCCGGCGGGCGGCTGCGCGTCGACCACCTCGGCGAGGTCCTCGCCGGGCTGGACCGCCCGGCCGTCGTGGTCGCCACCGCGGGCACCACCGACACCGGCGCGATCGACCCGATCGCCGAGATCCGTGCCGCGGCGCCCGACGCGTGGCTGCACGTCGACGCCGCGTACGGCGGCGCGACCCTGTTCAGCGACCGGCTCGCGCCGCTGCTCGACGGCATCGCGCGGGCCGACTCGGTCTCCCTCGACCTGCACAAGTTCGGCTGGCAGCCCATCGCGGCCGGGGTGTTCGCCACGCGCCGCCCGCTGTCCGCGCTCGACATCCGCGCCGACTACCTCAACGCCGCCGACGACACCGAGGCCGGCCTGCCGGACCTGCTCGGCCGGTCGCTGCGCACGTCCCGCCGCCCGGACGCGTTCAAGATCGCGGTCACGCTGCGTGCCATGGGCCGCAGGGGGCTCGGCAGGCTCGTCGAGCAGTGCTGCGACGTGGCCGGCGAGATCGCGGACCTCGTCGACGCGCACCCGGGCCTGGAGCTGTGGGCGCGACCGGCACTGTCCACCGTGGTCTTCCGTCCGGTGGGGGCCGGCGCCGCCGACGTGGCCGGCATCCGCCGCCGGCTGCTCGACGACGGGACCGCCGTGCTGGGCCGCGCCACGATCGACGGGCAGGTGTGGCTGAAGCTGACGCTGTTGCGGCCGGCCGCGACCGCGGCCGAGTACGCCGGCCTGCTCGACCTGGTGGTGCAGTGATCAACGACGCGCCATACGACCTCGTCGGGGTCGGCATCGGGCCGGCGAACCTGTCCCTCGCCGCCCTGGCCGACCCGATCGACGGCCTGCACACCGCGTTCTTCGAGCGCGAGAGCGCCTTCCGCTGGCATCCCGGTCTCATGATCGAGGGCGCGTTCCTGCAGGTGCCGTTCCTCGCCGACCTGGTGTCCCTCGTGGACCCGACGAACCACCTGTCGTTCCTGGCCTACCTGCGGGCGCGGGAGCGGCTGTACCCGTTCTACTTCGCGGAGAAGTTCCACATCCCGCGCGCGGAGTACGCCGACTACTGCGCCTGGGTGAGCCGCCGGCTGCCCAGCCTGCGGTTCGACCAGCCGGTCGAGGCCATCCGCTGGTCGGATGCGGACGAGCTGTTCGAGTTGGACGTCGCGGGGACCGGTCCGGTGCTGGCCCGCAACGTCGTGCTCGGCGTGGGCACCGAGCCGAAGGTGCCCGCGCCGCTGCGCGACTTCGCCGTGCACTCCGCGGACTACCTGCCGCAGCGGGACCGGTTGCTCGCCACCGGGGACGTGACCGTGGTGGGCTCCGGACAGTCCGGCGCGGAGGTGTTCCTGGACCTGTTGCGCGGCAGGACCTCCGGGCAGGGCACGCTGCGCTGGCTCACCCGCACGCCCGCGTTCGCGCCCATGGAGTACTCGAAGCTCGGGCTCGAGCAGTTCACGCCCGACTACACGCGGTTCTTCCACGGCCTGGAGGAACCGGTGCGCGACCGGCTCGTGCCCGCGCAGTGGCAGCTGTACAAGGCGATCAGCGCCGAGACGATCGCCGAGATCTACGACGAGCTGTACCGGCGCACGGTCGGTGGCGGCTGGCCGGACGTGGTGCTCGCGCCGGCCGTCGAGGTCACCGGCGCCGCACAGGTGAACGGCCGGTTGGAGCTGGCGCTGCGGCACGTGCAGCAGGGCGGCGACGCGACGGTCACCACCGACGCGGTGGTGTGCGCGACCGGTTACCAGGAACGGGATCTGGGCGATCTGCTCGGTCCACTGGGGACGGAGCTGGACCGGGACGCGGCCGGTCGGCTGGTCGTCGACGCGGACTACCGGGTCGGCACGTCGACACGTGGCTCCCTGTACGTGCAGAACGCCGAGCGGCACACCCACGGCGTCGGTGCGCCGGACCTCGGGCTGATCGCCTGGCGTGCCGCGACGATCCTGAACTCGGTGTGCGGCAAGAAGGTCTACCCGCTGCCCGAGCGAACCGCCTTCACCACCTTCGGACTGTAGAGGGGACGGCTATGGCAACGGCATGGCGGCAGGCCGGTGCGCTCATCACCCACAAGATGCTCGGGGAGCTGAGCTACGAGGGGATCCTGCTGCCCACCGTGGACGGTGACGGATACCTGCTTTCGCTGCCCGGCGGTGTGTCCTACCGGTTCCGGGCGCGGCGCGGCGCGTTCGAGTCGTGGCACGTCGAACCGGGCAGTGCCACCCGCGACGGCGAACCGGCGTGGGACCCGAGGGTGCTCGTGGTCGACGCGCGGGAAAGCCTCGGCCTCACCGGGTTGCGGCTCGCGGACGTGTTGGGTGAGCTGACGGCGACGGTCGCCAACGAGGCGGCCCGGCTCGCACACGCCCCGACGGCGGCCGAGCTGATCGCCATGGACTACGACCACGCGGACGGGTACCTGACGGGGCATCCCCGGCTGGTGCTGAACAAGGGCCGCGTCGGCTTCTCGGCGAGCGACCGCGAACGCTACGCGCCCGAGGCCGGTCGGGAGTTCCCCGTGCGCTGGTTCGCCGTGCACCGCGACCTCGCGTCGTTCCGCTGCGTGGCGGAGCTGTCGGAGGAGCAGTTGCTGGTTGAGGAACTGGGCGAGCAACTCGCTGCCTTCCGGCGCCGACTGTCCACTCCGGACGACTACGTGCTGGTGCCCGTGCACCCGTGGCAGGCCGACGAGATCCTGGGCACGCTGTACGCCGGCGAGATCGCCGAGGGCGTCGTCGTGCCGCTCGGCGAGAGCCGTGACCACTACGTCCCGCACCAGACCGTGCGCACGCTCGCCAACGCCAGCCACCCGACCCGCCGCGACGTGAAGACCGCCGTGTCGGTGCGCAACACGCTCGTCTACCGCGGCCTCGCGGCGGCGGCGACCCTCGCCGCGCCGGCGGTCACCACCTGGCTGCGGTCGGTCAGCGCCGCGGATCCGTTGCTGGACAAGGAGTACCGGTTCGAGCTGCTCGGCGAGATCGCGAGCGTCTCGGTGCGGCACCCGCTGTTCGGCCGGCTGGAGGAACTGCCGTACCGGTTCCACGAGACGCTCGGCGCGCTGTGGCGGGAACCGCTGCGAACCCGGATCGGGCCGGGGGAGCGGGCGCTGTCGTTCGCCGCGCTGCCCTACCGCGGCCCCGACGGCGAGGCGGTGATCACCCGGCTGATCCGTGAGTCCGGAGTGGACACCGAGGAGTGGCTGACCACCTGGCTGGACCTGTTCCTGACGCCGTTGCTGCACTGGCTGCTGCGGTACGGCGTCGGGTTCTGCCCGCACGGCCAGAACCTGATCCTCGTCACCGACGAGCGCGGCCTACCGCTGCGGGCGGCCGTCAAGGACTTCGCGCAGGGCGTCGACCTGATGGACGCCGACTTCCCCGAGTACGCGACGCTCGCGCCGGAGGCGAACGCCGACATGCTGCGGTGGGCGCCGCACCTGCTCGCGCAGTCGCTGTTCAGCTCGGTGTTCGCCGGCCAGCTCCGGTTCCTGGCGGAGATCCTGCTCGACGACCTCGGCTACCCGCGGTCGGCGCTGTGGCACCAGGTGCGCGCGATCGTCCGCCGCTACCGTGACGAGCACCCGGAGTCCGTCGAGCGGTTCGACGCGTGCCAGCTCTTCGCCGCCGACGTCGAACGCGTCACGCTCAACCGGGAACACCTGGCGGGCAAGGGTTTCGACAAGGTGGAGCGCGACGACGAGTTCGACGTCCGCTTCGGCCGCGCCAAGAACCCCCTCGCCGCGCCGGACCCGGAGGGCGCCTGGTGACCGTCTTCACCAGGCCACGCGGGCCGCGCACGCTCGCGGACCGTGCGGCGGCGGCCGCGCGGCTGAGCGATGAGCTGCGGACGCGGATCGAGGGCGGCGCCAGCCGGGACGTGACACTGCTGGTGCCCGACCCGCACGCCCGGTTCGCCGCGGTGACCGTCGAGGCGGGGTTCTTCCTCGACACCGTGCTCGCGCAGGGCTACGGCCTGTGCACCTACGCCTTCGCCTGGAACCCGGAACGGGAGGCCGTCGAGGCACCCGTCTTCGCGCCCTACACGAAGACCTACGGCGACGTGCGGTTGCGACCGGACCTCGCGACGCTCACGCCGGACACCGCCGGCACGTGGTTCGTGGTGTGCGACGCGGAGTGGCCGGACGGCCGCGCCGTCGACATCGCGCCGCGAACCGTGCTCCGCCGGCAGCTGGCGGCGGCCGAGCGGGTGGGCCTGGTGCCGTCAGTCGGCCTGGAGCACGAGGTGACGTTCACCCGGCCGGACGGCTCGTCACCGACGCCGACCGGCCTCGACTACGCCGCTGGCGGCGTGGATCCGCTGCGCCCGCTGCTCGACGGGATCCGGGGCGCCGTGGACGGTCTCGGCGTCGAGTCGGTGCGCGGCGAGTGCCACCCCGGGCAGTGCGAGATCGTGCTCGGCCACCGCGACGCGCTCGCCGCCTGCGACGACGCGATGCTGCAACAGCTGCTGGTGCGGCGCGTGGCCACCACGCACGGCATGCGGGCCAGCTACCTGGCCGCGGAACGGCCGGGCGAGGGCAGTTCGTGCCACGTGCACATCTCCCTGTCCGGCGCGGACGGTCCGCGCTTTCCCGCGCTGCTGGAGCACTTCGTGGCCGGCGTGCTGCGCGCGGCACCGGAGCTGACCCCGTTCTGGGCGCCCACGTGGAACTCCTACGTCCGGCTGCGCACCGCCCCGTTCTCGCCCCGCCTGCTGCGGTGGGGGGTGGACGACCGGACGGCGGCGGTCCGGGTCGCGGGCCGCGGTGGCTCGACCCGCGCGGAGGTCCGGTTCGCCGGCGCGGACGCGCAGCCGCACCTGGTCGCGGCCGCGATCCTGGCGGCCGGGCTGTGGGGGATCGAGGAGGAACTGGCTCCGCCCGAGCCGGCGGAGCTGCCCTCGACGCCGTGGGAGGCCCGGCAGGCGCTGGCCGGGTCGGCGTTGGCCAGGGATCTGCTTAGCGAGGCGGTCGTCGATGCCCAGCTGGCACACCTCGACGAGGAGATCGCGGCCGGTCTCGACGCGGTCACCGACTGGCAGCGCCACCGCGGCAACCTGCGGAGTTAGGGTCGGGAGAGGTCAGAAACAAGCATGCTTGCTTGATTGCGTCTCGCATGCCAGGGTGGGCACGTGGTGGAGCTGAACGCTCTCGTGGCCGACCTGCGTGCGGAGGGTGACGAGATCGACGTGTTGGTCCGGGATCTTCCCCCGGACGGGTGGACGCGTCCGACACCGGCGGCGGGTTGGACCGTCGCACACCAGATCGCGCACCTCGCGTGGACGGACGAGCGCGCGTTGCTCGCCGCGAGCGCGCCCGACGAGTTCAGGGCCGAGTTCGCCCGGTTCGCGGGCCGCGCCGGCCTGGACGCCGTGGTCGACGAGGAGGCGACGCGCGAGTCCACCCGACCCGACCTGCTGGAGTGGTGGCGCGTGGGCCGCGAGAAGCTGGCAGCCGCCCTGCTCGACCTCCCGCCCGGCACGAAGCTGCCCTGGTACGGCCCGCCGATGTCCCCGGCGTCGATGACCACGGCACGGCTCATGGAGACCTGGGCACACGGCCAGGACGTGGCGGACGCCCTCGGCGTCCGGCGGGCGCCGACGCCCCGGCTGCGACACGTGGCCCACCTCGGCGTGCGGACACGCGACTTCGCGTTCGTCACCAGAGGACTGGCCGCGCCGGGCGAGGAGTTCCGGGTGGAGCTGCAGGGCACCGACGGCGAGCTGTGGACCTGGGGTCCGGCGGACGCGACGCAGCGGGTGACCGGTCCCGCGACGGAGTTCTGCCTGCTGGTGACCCAGCGGGTGCACCGGGCGGACACCGCGCTCGTGGCGGTGGGCGCCGACGCCGACACGTGGCTGGACATCGCGCAGGCCTTCGCCGGGCCGCCCGGCACGGGCAGAGAGGTGGGCAGCAGGGGATGAGCGTGCGCATCGGGAACTCGTCCGGTTTCTACGGGGACCGGCTGTCGGCCATGCGGGAGATGCTGACCGGCGGGCCACTCGACTACCTCACCGGCGACTACCTCGCCGAGCTGACCATGCTCATCCTCGGCCGCGACCGGATGAAGGATCCCGACCGCGGCTACGCCCGCACGTTCCTCCGCCAGCTCGAGGACACGCTCGACCTCGCGCTGGAGAACGGCGTCAAGATCGTCACCAACGCGGGCGGCCTCAACCCGGCCGGGCTCGCCGCGGCCATCCGCGAGCTGAACCCACACGTCAGGGTCGCGCACGTCGAGGGGGACGACCTGCTCCAGCAGGGGTTCGACGGCGCGCTCACCGCCAACGCCTACCTCGGCTGCTGGGGCATCGTCGAATGCCTGCGTGCCGGCGCGGACATCGTGGTCACCGGGCGGGTCACCGACGCCTCCCTCGTCGTGGCGCCCGCGGCGGCGCACTTCGGCTGGGCACCCACCGACTTCGACGCGCTCGCCGGGGCCACCGTCGCCGGGCACGTCATCGAGTGCGGCACCCAGGCCACCGGCGGCAACTTCGCCTTCTTCACCGAGATCGCCGACCTCGCCCACCCCGGCTTCCCCATCGCGGAGATCGACGCGGACGGCTCGGCCGTGATCACCAAGCACGACGGCACCGGCGGCGCGGTCACCGTCGACACCGTCAAGGCGCAGCTCCTCTACGAGATCGGCGGCCCCCGCTACCTCGGCCCCGACGTCACCAGCCGGTTCGACACCATCACGCTCACCCAGCAGGACAAGGACCGGGTCACGATCAGCGGCGTCAGGGGTGAGCCCCCGCCGAACACCCTCAAGGTCTGCGTCAACACCCTCGACGGGTTCCGCAACAGCATGACGTTCGTCCTCTGCGGACTGGACATCGACGCCAAGGCGGCGCTGGCACGCCAGCAGCTGGAGGCCGCGGTCGGCGCGGAGGGTCTGGAATGGACACTCGCGCGCACCGACCACCCGGACGCCGACTCGGAGGAGACGGCGAGCGCGCTCCTCCACGCCGCGATCCACACCCCGGATCCCAAGCGGGCCAAGGCGTTCTCGCGGGCGTCCGTCGAGCTGGCGCTGGCCTCCTACCCGGGTTTCACGCTCACGTCACCACCGGGCGACGGCACCCCGGTCGGCGTCTTCACGCCCAGGTACGTGCCGCAGGAGGCCGTCCATCACGTCGCGGTCCTGCCGGACGGGACCAGGAGGACCATCGAGTCGCCGGCCGTGACCGCCGGCGCGCCCGAGCCGTCCGCCTCGGCGGAGGAGGTCGCGCCGACGACCAGCACGTGGACCCGGCGCGTCCCGCTCGGCACCATCGCCGGCGCCCGCTCCGGTGACAAGGGCGGCGACGCCAACCTCGGCGTGTGGGTCCGCGAACCGGCCGCCTACCCGTGGCTCGCGGCCGAGCTGACCGTCGATCGCCTCCGCGAGCTGCTGCCGGAGGCCGAGGACCTCGACATCGAGCGGCACCCGCTGCCCAACCTCTCCGCGATCAACTTCGTGCTCCACGGGCTCCTCGGCAAGGGGGTCGCCGCGTCCAGCCGGTTCGACCCGCAGGCCAAGTCGCTCGGTGAGTGGCTGCGGTCGAGGGTTGTCGACATCCCGGAGAGGTTGTTGTGAGCGACGTGTTCAGCACACCCGAGCGTCAGGCACTCCGCGAGACGACACGACGTTTTGTCGAGAAAGAGGTAAACCCCCATCTCGACGAGTGGGAGCGCGTGGGTGAGCTGCCGCGTGGCCTGCACCGCAAGGCCGGGGCGCTCGGTCTGCTCGGCGTCGCCTTCCCGGAAAGTGCCGGCGGCGGTGGCGGCGACCTCATCGACAGCGTCACCGTCACCGAGGAGATCCACTACGCGGGTGGTTCCGGCGGGCTCGTCGCCTCGCTGTTCACGTCCGGCATCGCGCTGCCGCACATCGTGACCGCCGGCGACCCGGCGCAGATCGACCGCTGGGTGCGGCCGACACTCGCCGGCGAGCTGATCGGCGCACTCGCGGTCACCGAGCCGGACGGCGGCTCGGACGTCGCCAACATCCGCACCACGGCGAGGCGGGACGGCGACCACTACGTCGTCAACGGCGCCAAGACCTTCATCACCTCCGGCTGCCGGGCCGACTTCGTCACCACGGTGGTGCGCACCGGCGACGCGGGCGCACACGGACTGTCGCTGCTCGTCGTGGCGAAGGGCACACCCGGCTTCACGGTCACCCGCAAGCTCGACAAGATGGGCTGGCACTGCTCGGACACGGCCGAACTGTCCTATGTGGATGTCCGAGTTCCGGTGAGCGATCTGGTCGGTGCGGAGGGCACCGGGTTCGCGCAGGTGGCGACGCACTTCGTCACCGAGCGGCTCGCGCTGGCCGTCCAGGGTTACGCCACCGCCCAGCGCGCGCTCGACCTCACGATCGAGTGGTGCCGGCTGCGGGAGACGTTCGGCCGCCCGCTCATCTCCCGCCAGGTCGTGCAGCACAAGCTGGTCGAGATGGCCCGGCGCGTCGACGTCGCCCGCACCTACGCGCGGCACGTCGCGGTCCGGCACGTGGCCGGTGAGCCGGTGGTCGCGGAGGCGTGCTTCGCCAAGAACACCGCCGTCGAGACCGCGGAGTGTGTGGTCAGCGAGGCGGTCCAGCTGCACGGCGGACTGGGGTACATGAGGGAGTCCGAGGTGGAGCGCCACTACCGGGACGTCCGGATCCTCGGCATCGGCGGCGGCACCAACGAGATCCTCACCGGCCTGGCGGCAAGAGTACTGGGATACCACGCATGAACGCTCTGAGGTCTACTGTGGACCCGAAGTCCGCGGAGTTCGCGGCCAACCGCGACGCGATGCTCGCGAAGCTCGCCGAGATCGAGGCCGAGCACGCGAAGGCGATCGCGGGCGGCGGTGAGAAGTACGTCGAGCGGCATCGCAGGCGCGGCAAGCTCCTGGTGCGGGAACGGATCGAGCTGTTACTGGACCCCGACTCGCCGTTCCTGGAGCTGTCGCCGCTCGCCGCGTGGGGCAGCGACTACACCGTCGGCGCCAGCGTGGTCACCGGCATCGGCGTCGTCGAGGGCGTCGAATGCCTGATCAGCGGCAGCGACCCGACGGTGAAGGGCGGTTCCAGTAACCCCTGGAGCACCAAGAAGAGCTTCCGGGCCGCGGACATCGCCGCCCAGAACCGGCTGCCGGTGATCAACCTCGTCGAGTCCGGCGGCGCGGACCTGCCCACGCAGAAGGAGATCTTCATCCCGGGTGGCCGGATCTTCCGCGACCTCACCAGGGCGTCGGCGGCCGGCTGCCCGACGGTCGCGCTGGTGTTCGGCAACTCCACGGCGGGCGGTGCGTACCTGCCGGGCATGTCCGACTACGTCGTGATGGTCGCCGAACGCGCGAAGGTGTTCCTCGGCGGTCCGCCGCTGGTGAAGATGGCGACGGGCGAGGAGTCCGACGACGAGTCCCTCGGCGGCGCGGAGATGCACGCCCGCACCTCGGGGCTCGCCGACTACCTCGCCGCCGACGAGGAGGACGCCATCCGCATCGGCCGGCGGATCATCGCCCGGCTCAACTGGCGCAAGCAGGGTCCGGCGCCCGCGACCGACTACAGCGAGCCGGTGTACGACCCCGAGGACCTGCTCGGCATCGTGCCGGCCGACCTCAAGGTGCCGTTCGACCCGCGGGACGTGATCGCCCGCGTGGTGGACGGCTCGGACTTCGACGAGTTCAAACCGCTGTACGGAACCAGCCTCGTGACCGGCTGGGCGCGGGTGCACGGCTACCCGGTCGGCATCCTCGCCAACGCGCGGGGCGTGCTGTTCAGCGAGGAGTCGCAGAAGGCCGCGCAGTTCATCCAGCTGGCCAACCAGATCGACACACCGCTGATCTTCCTGCACAACACCACCGGCTACATGGTCGGCAAGGAGTACGAGCAGGGCGGCATCATCAAGCACGGCGCCATGATGATCAACGCGGTGTCGAACTCGAAGGTGCCGCACCTCTCCATCCTCATGGGCGCCTCCTACGGCGCCGGGCACTACGGGATGTGCGGCCGCGCCTACGACCCCCGCTTTCTGTTCGCCTGGCCGAGCGCCAAGTCCGCGGTGATGGGGCCGCAGCAGCTGGCGGGCGTGCTGTCGATCGTGGCGAGGCAGGCCGCGGCGAGCCGGGGCCAGGACTACGGCGAGGAGCACGACGCCGCGATGCGGGCCATGGTGGAGAACCAGATCGAGGCGGAGTCGCTGCCGATGTTCCTGTCCGGCATGCTGTACGACGACGGCATCATCGACCCGCGAGACACCAGGACGGTGCTCGGCATGTGCCTTTCGACCATCCACAACGGCCCCGTCCGCGGCGCCGACGGCTTCGGCGTCTTCCGGATGTGACCCCGTCGATGATCACCACACTTCTCGTCGCCAACCGGGGTGAGATCGCGCGCCGCGTGTTCCGCACCTGCCGCACGCTCGGCATCGCGACCGTCGCCGTGTACTCCGACGCCGACGCGGACTCCTCCCACGTTCGTGAGGCGGACGCGGCGGTGCGGCTGCCTGGTGTCACGCCGGCCGACACGTACCTGCGGGCGGACCTCATCGTCGAGGCCGCCCGCCTGTCCGGGGCCGACGCCGTCCACCCCGGCTACGGCTTCCTGTCGGAGAACGCGGCGTTCGCCCGTGCGGTCACGGCGGCGGGCCTGACGTGGGTGGGCCCACCGCCGGACGCCGTCGAGCAGATGGGCTCCAAGATCGAGTCCAAGCGGCTGATGGCCGAGGCGGGCGTGCCCGTCCTGTCGGCACTGGACCCCGAGTCCCTGTCGGAGACCGACCTCCCGGTGCTGGTGAAGGCGTCGGCCGGCGGGGGTGGGCGCGGGATGCGCGTGGTGCGTGCCCTTGCCGAGCTGAGCGGCCAGCTCGAGGGCGCCCGCGCGGAGGCCGCGTCGGCGTTCGGCGACGACACCGTGTTCGTCGAGCCGTACCTCGCCACGGGCCGGCACATCGAGGTCCAGGTCATGGCCGACCGGCACGGCACCGTGTGGGCGGTCGGCGAGCGGGAGTGCTCGATCCAGCGCCGGCACCAGAAGATCGTGGAGGAGTCTCCGTCCCCGCTGGTCGAACGGCTCCCCGAGATGCGCGCGGAACTGTTCGCCGCGGTCCGTAACGCGGCCAAGGCCATCGGCTACGTCGGCGCCGGCACGGTCGAGTTCCTGGCCGACGACACGGGCCGCTTCTACTTCCTGGAGATGAACACCAGGCTGCAGGTGGAGCACCCGGTCACCGAGTGCGTGACCGGCCTCGACCTCGTCGGCCTGCAGCTGGGCGTCGCGGAAGGGCGGCCGCTGCCCGCGGGTCCGCCGCCGTCGCAGGGGCACGCGATCGAGGTCCGCCTGTACGCCGAGGACCCGGCGCTCGGCTGGCGTCCGCAGAGCGGCACCCTGCACCGGTTCGCGGTGCCGAACGTCGCCACGACGTTCGCGGTGCCGCTCGGTGCCGGCATCCGGCTCGACTCCGGTGTGGACAGCGGCTCGGTGGTCAGCCCGCACTACGACCCGATGCTGGCCAAGGTGATCTCCGTGGCGCCGACCAGGGACGTGGCCGCACGGGCACTGGCGGCCACGCTGCGCCGCGCGACGATCCACGGCGTCACCACCAACCGCGACCTGCTGGTCAACATCCTGTCCCACCCGGCGTTCCTGGCCGGCGACACGGACACGGCGTTCTTCGACCGCCACGGCCTGCCGGAGCTGTCGACCCCACTGGCCACCGAGGACACCGTGCGGTGCGCGGCGCTGGCGGCGGCCCTCGCATCGGCGGCTCGCCACCGTGCGGAGGCACGGGTTCTCGGTCGCCTGCCGAGCGGCTGGCGCAACGTCGCCGCGGCACCGCAGGTCAAGAGGTTCCGCGCGGGCGAGGTCGAGCACGAGGTGCGCTACCGGTTCACCCGCGACGGGCTGACGGTCGAGGGCTCGCCGGACGTCCGGCTCATCGCCGCCACCCCCACCGAGGTCGTGCTCGAGACCGGCGGCCTGGTGCGGGCGTTCACGGTGGACAGCCAGGGGCCGGACTGGTTCGTGGACTCGCCGGCCGGCGCGGTGACCCTGGTCGAGCTGCCCCGCTTCGCCGACCCGGCGAGCCAGGTGGCGGCGGGGTCGCTGCTCGCACCCATGCCGGGCACGGTCGTGCGGGTCGCGGTGGCGCGGGGGGAGCGGGTCGCCGGGGGACAGCCGCTGCTGTGGCTGGAAGCCATGAAGATGCAGCACCAGATCAACGCCCCGACCGCCGGTGTGGTCACCGAACTGGGTGTGGGACCTGGCGATCAGGTCGAGGTAGGGCGTGTACTGGCCGTGGTCAGCGCTGAGGAGGAGTCATGACCGGGTTCACGGAGTCACCGGAGCGGCAACAACTGCGGTCGGCGGTCGCCGACCTGGGCAGGCGCTATGGCGGCGAGTGGTTCCTCCGCAAGGCGCGCGGCGGTGAGAAGACGGCCGAGCTGTGGGACGAGGCCGGGAAACTCGGCTACCTGGGCGTGAACGTCCCGGAGGAGTACGGCGGCGGTGGTGGCAACATCGGCGACCTGGCCGCGGTGGCCGAGGAACTGGCCGCGGCGGGCTGCGGCCTGCTGCTGATGGTGGTCTCCCCGGCCATCTGCGCGACGATCATCACCCGTTTCGGTACCGAGGAACAGAAGCAGCGCTGGCTGCCCCGCTTCGCCGACGGTTCGCTGCGCATGGCGTTCGCGATCACCGAACCGGACGCGGGCTCGAACTCCCACGAGATCACGACGTCCGGCCGCCGCGAGGGCGACGAGTGGGTCCTCAACGGCCGGAAGGTGTTCATCTCGGGCGTGGACGAGGCCGCCGCGGTCATGGTGGTCGGCCGCACCGAGGACGCGAAGACGGGCAAGCTGCGCCCGGCGCTGTTCATCGTCCCGACGGACACCCCCGGCTTCGAGTACCAGCCGATCGAGATGGACATCGTCTCCCCGGACAAGCAGTTCATGCTGTTCCTGGACGACGTGCGGCTGCCGGCCGACGCGCTGGTGGGCTCCCAGGACGCGGCGCTGCTGCAACTGTTCGCGGGCCTGAACCCGGAACGCATCATGGCCGCGTCGTTCGCGATCGGCATGGGCCGCTACGCACTGGCGAAGGGCGTCGAGTACGCGAAGACCCGCACGGTGTGGAACGCCCCGATCGGCGCACACCAGGGCGTGGCGCACCCCCTGGCCGAGGCCAAGATCCACCTGGAGCTGGCGAAGGTCATGACCCAGAAGGCCGCGGCCCTGTACGACGCGGGCGAGGACGTCGCGGCGGGCGAAGCCGCCAACATGGCCAAGTACGCGGCAGCGGAGGCCTCCGTCAAGGCGGTCGACACCGCAGTGCAGGTACACGGTGGGAACGGCCTCACCGCCGAGTACGGCCTGGGCGCCCTCGTGTCGGCCGCCCGGGTGAACCGAATCGCCCCGGTGAGCCGCGAGATGATCCTCAACTACGTGGCGCAGAACACACTGGGCCTGCCCAAGTCCTACTGACCATGACCGAGGTCTCACGAGAGCCGCAACAGGACCGCAGCCGAGCGACCAGGCAGCGCCTCCTGGAGGCGGCCATCGAGTGCATGGCCGAGCGCGGCTGGTCGGCCAGCACGGTGGCAGTGGTGGCCGAACGCGCGGGCGTGTCCCGAGGAGCGGCCCAACACCACTTCCCGACCAGGGAAGACCTGATCACGTCCGCGGTCGAGTACGTCTCCGCCCAACGCCTGGCCTACCTCCGCTCCCAGGCCGTGGACCTCCCCCCAGGCCCCGAACGCATCCGAGCGGTCCTGGCCCTGGTCGAACGCATGTACACCAGCCCCCTCTTCCGAGCCGCGATCAACGTCTGGGTAGCCGCCTCCTCCGACGACCGCCTACGGGACCGCGTGGTGGGCCTAGAAGCCCAGGTGGGCCGCGAGTCCCACCAGACAGTCCTGGAACTACTGGGCGTGGACGAGTCGGTCCCGGGCGTCCGCGAGGCAGTCCAGGCCACCCTCGACCTGGGCCGAGGCCTGGGCCTCGCCCACCTACTCACCGACGACACCCGCCGCCGACGCCGCGTACTGGACCAGTGGGCAACGATGCTGGCAGCCACCCTGCTCAACAGGAAAGAGGCTTAGGAAAGGGCTTTCCCGTTCGGCAGGAAAGAGGGTAGGGAAGAGGGCTTAGGGAAGCTCGAGCCGAAGAGGCCGCGACCGAGACCCGAACGCCCACAGAAGCGCGGGCGGAGAGACTCGGGCGGATAAGCCCCGAAACGATGGGGGCGGGACGGGTGGGTGCCGGGACGAGGGGGGCTGGGACGGGGATGAGGGGCTGGGACCGTGGCTGGGCAGAGGGCCGGGACGGAGCGTCCGGGACGAGGGGCCGGACGAAGCGACTGGAACGAGGAGGCTCGGAGCGAGGAGGCAGACGGGCTTCGACTGCCCTTGCCAGCGGCACCAGCTGGCTGGCTGTGGCAGCCCCCGGACCAGCTGAACCGCCTTTCGCCAGCGCCACCCAGTTGATTGGCTGTGGCACGCCCTCGGGTCAGCTGAACTGCCCTTCGTCAGCGGCACCAGTTGGCTGGCTGTGGCAACCCCCGGACCAACTGAACTGCCCTTCGTCAGCGGCACCAGTTGGCTGGCTGTGGCAACCCCCGGACCAACTGAACCGCCCCTCGCCAGCGCCACCAGCTGACTGGCCGTGGCAAACCCCCGAACCAGCCCAACCGCCCCTCGCCAACGACACCCCGTGACCAACCCGGCCCCCACCCCGGACCCCCCACCCACCCCACCCCAGATTTGGCAATCACCCAAGATTCAGGTAATAATTGATAACTGCCAATTCTCTCACGCACGACTAAGACAGTGCGGGGAGGGTGGAATGTGGTTATTGTAGCAGGGTAGGGGTGGAATTGTCAAAGGGTGATTACGACGCGGTTTTGCAGGCGGAGCGGGAGCGCATTGCGTTTCTCTACGCTCGTCTCGACGCGGAGCGGTCCGCTGCCACAGGCAAGCTCGACGGCGTCCTCCTGGACAGCACGGCGGAGACCACCGAGGCCCTGTGGGAGCGCGACGTGGCCGCGACCACGTTGTCCCAGCGCATCGGCCTGTTGAGGGTCGCCGACAACGGGCTCTGTTTCGGCCGGCTCGACCACGCCGACGGGACGACCAGCTACATCGGGCGCATCGGGCTGTTCGACGAGGAAAACGACTACGAGCCCCTGCTCGTCGACTGGCGTGCTCCGGTGGCCAGGCCATTTTACGTGGCCACCGCCGCGAATCCGGAGGGGGTTGCCCTTCGTCGCCATTTCCGCACTCGTGGGCGTCGCGTCCTTTCATTTCACGACGACGTTCTCGAACACGGTGTGGCGGACGGTGACGAGGTGCTGCTGGCCGCGCTCAACGCCCCGCGGTCGGACACCATGGGTGACATCGTCGCCACGATCCAGGGTGAGCAGGACGAGATCATCCGCCTCGGGCGCACGGGGGTGGTCGTCATCGACGGCGGGCCGGGGACCGGTAAGACCGTCGTCGCGTTGCACCGGGTCGCCTACCTGCTCTACACGCACCGCGAGCGTATGTCCCGCCGCGGGGTGCTGATCATCGGGCCGAACACCGGGTTCCTCCGCTACATCGGCGGCGTGCTGCCCTCCCTCGGCGAGACCGACGTGGTGTTCGCCACGCCCGGGGAGTTGCTGCCGGACGTCAAGACGCGGGTTCCCGACGTGAACCGGGCGGTCAAGGGTGGCCTCGCCATGGTCGACCTCATACGGGCCGCCGTCGCGAACCGCCAGGAGGTGCCGGCGGCGCCGCTGGAGATCGAGCTGGACGACGTCACCGTGGAGATCGACGACTTCACGGCGGGCAAGGCGCGGGAGCGGGCGCGGACGTCGGGCCGGCTGCACAACCGGGCGCAGGAGATCTTCCGCGACGCGTTGATCCTCGAACTGGCCGAGCAGGCGGTCGACCGGATCGGGGAGGGCTGGCTGGACGCGCGCGACATCCCGGACCTGGCGGGCGACCTGGCCGCCGACGTGCGACGCGAGCTGATCTCCAGCGAGGCGCTGGACGCGGCGGTGGAACTCCTGTGGCCACGGCTGTCGCCCCAGCGGTTGCTCGCCGAGCTGTACACCTCGAGGGAACGGCTCGCGGCGATCGGCGCGCCCGCCTCGTTCTACCGCGAGCGCGGCGACGCGTGGACCGTGTCGGACGTGCCGCTGCTGGACGAGGCGGCCGAGCTGCTCGGTGCGTACGAGTCGGACGAGGAGGCGGAGCAGACGCGGCGCGAGCAGGAGGCGTACGCGCGCGGCGTGCTCGACATCCTCGACACGGACGAGGACCCGGACGAGGAGCTGCTGCGTGCGGTGGACATCATCGACCCGACGCAGCTCGCCGAGCGGCAGGAGGAGCGGGACCACCGGTCGCTGGCCGAGCGCGCCGCGGCGGACCGGGAGTGGACCTACGGCCACGTGGTCGTCGACGAGGCGCAGGAACTGTCCGAGATGGACTGGCGGTCACTGATGCGCCGGTGCCCCAGTCGTTCCATGACGATCGTCGGCGATCTGGCGCAGCGTGAGTCCCCGGCGGGCGCCCGCTCGTGGGCGGCGATGCTGGACGAGTACGTGCCGAACCGGTGGACCTACCGCCAGCTCACGATCAACTACCGCATGCCGGCGGAGATCATGGACGTGGCGACCTCCCTGCTGTCCACGA
>NZ_JBJMIE010000125.1:0-10613 GCF_045807065.1 Actinophytocola sp.
CGTAGGCGGCCACGCTCGGCTCGCCATCGCGTTCGCCTCGCTCCGCGTGCGTTCCCGTCTGCTGCGCGTGCGTTCCCGTCTGCTCCACGTCCGTTCTGGTCTGCTCCGCGTCCGTTCTGGTCTGCTCCGTGTCGGGGCGGGCTGGCTCTGCCTGCGAGGTGGACTGCTCCGTGACGGAGTGGGATGTCTTGGGGGAGGGGGTGGTCTGCTGCGCGGCTGGGTCGTTCTGCGGGAGTGGCGCATCGGTGCCGCCGCGCTCGTTGGTGGTGGTCACGTGGTTGGGGCCGTCACTTCGCACGGGCGAGGACGGCGTGCAGCACGGTCGGCGGGACTTGTGCCGAGCTGTGCTCGCTGCTGACCTCGATCGTGTTGCCGTCGCCTTTGGACGGGCCGACGTGGACGGTCTGACCTGGGACCACGCCGACGCTCTTGAGCTCGGCCATCAGGTCCGGGTCCAGCTGGACGTGCTCGGCGATGCGGCGGACCTCGACCTTGCCGCCGCCGCGGCGGGCGACGTCGTCCATGCGCACGAGGTCGGCCTCGACCGGTGGGGCGGGCTCGCCCTCGCCCAGCTTGTCCAGGCCGGGGATGGGGTTG
Organism: Actinophytocola sp.; assembly: GCF_045807065.1. Taxonomy (GTDB): domain Bacteria; phylum Actinomycetota; class Actinomycetes; order Mycobacteriales; family Pseudonocardiaceae; genus Actinophytocola. The sequence goes on from NZ_JBJMIE010000125.1 coordinate 598, forward strand.
CCGTAGGGCGACGTGGTGGGGTTGCCGAGGAGCTTGACCAGCTTGCGCTCGACGGCCTCGCTCATCACGTGCTCCCAGCGGCACGCCTCGCTGTGCACGTGCTCCCATTCCAGACCGATGACGTCGACCAGGAGGCGTTCGGCGAGCCGGTGCTTGCGCATGACCGTGATGGCGAGGGCACGCCCATGCTCGGTGAGCTCGAGGTGGCGGTCACCGGCGACCACTACCAGGCCGTCCCGCTCCATGCGGCCGACCGTCTGGCTCACGGTCGGGCCACTCTGGCCGAGACGCTCGGCGAGCCTGGCACGCAGTGGGACGACGCCCTCCTCCTCAAGCTCATAAATGGTCTTGAGGTACATCTCAGTGGTGTCGATTAGCTCGTTCACGCCACTTCCCCTTCGTCGTCAACCATGCTAGTCGCTCGCCCGGGTGGAGCAGCGTGGCGGTAACGGGCTGTGAGCAGACACCCCTACTACTGCGGAGAGGCAGGGCAGGCCGGGTGAGTGAAGAATAGCGGGGTGACTTCTCCGCTCGTGTCGACCACCGACCTCGCCGCGTCGTTGTCCGGGGACGAGCCGCCCGTCCTGCTGGACGTGCGTTGGCGGCTGGGCGGGCCGCCCGGGCGGGAGGACTACGCGCGCGGACACCTGCCCGGTGCGGTGTTCCTCGATCTGGACGCTGACCTGGCCGCGCCGCCGGGGCCCGCGGGTCGCCACCCGCTGCCGGAGCCAGCTGACCTGCAGCGGGTGCTGCGGGCTGCCGGCGTGCGCGACGGGGCGCCGGTCGTGGTCTACGACGCGGACAACGGCTCGATCGCCGCCCGGCTGTGGTGGCTGCTGCGGTGGGGCGGCCATGCGCAGGTGCGCGTACTCGACGGTGGCTACGCGGCATGGCAGGCGGAGGGGCGTCCGGTGACCACCGATGTCCCGGCGCCGGAACGGGGTGACATAACGGTTCGCCCCGGTCACATGCCGGTCGTGGACGCCGACGGCGCGGCGACGCTCGCTCGTACCGGTGTCCTGCTGGACGCCCGCGCGCCGGAGCGGTACCGCGGCGACGTGGAGCCGATCGACCCGAAGGGTGGGCACGTCCCCGGGGCGCGCAACGCGCCGTTCGCCGCCCACACGGGCGCGGACGGTCGCTGGCGCACGCCCGAGGAACTGGCCGCGCACTTCGCGAAGGTGGGCGTGCCCGCGAAGGTGGATGGACCCGAGGTGGGGGTGTCTGGGGAGGCGGGTGTTCCTGACAAGGTGGGCGGTTCCGAGGCGGGGCTGGCTGGGGAGGTGGGCGTGCCTGACGGGGTGGGCGGTTCCGAAGTGGAGGTGTCTGGGAAGGCGCGCGTGCATCACAAGGTGCCCGAGGCCGAAGTGGAGGTGCCCGGGGAGGTGGGTGGACCCGAGGTGCGGGCGCCTCAGGAGGTAGGCGTGCCTGGAAAGGCGGGCATGTCTGAGAAGGGGGAGGCGTACGGCGAGAGCGCGGCGCAGATCGGGGCGTACTGCGGGTCCGGTGTTACCGCTACCTCGGTCGTGCTGGCGTTGGAGATCGCCGGGATCACGAGGCCCGACGCGCCGGCGACGCTCTACGCCGGTTCGTGGTCCAACTGGAGTGCCGATCCCGCGAGGCCCGTAGCTACCGGAGACGAGCCCGCCTAACCGAGCTGGGTCAGCCGCGACGGCACCCATACCAGGCGCTGCATACAGAATGCAATAATGGTTCGCGGCGGGCTTCGGTCGGTGTGGGTGGATAGGGTTGGGCTCATGGGACTGCCTGGTTCGGTTGTGTGGGACTTCGCCCTGCTTGGGTATGACCTCGGCGGAGAGCATCCGATGCATCCGATCCGGCTGGAGTTGACCATCCGGCTCGCCTCGGCGTTGGGAGTGCTCGACGGTGTCGAGTTGCTCGTGCCGGAGGAGGCCACCGACGAGGAGCTCGAGCGCATCCACGACGCGGGGTATCTCGCCGCGGTGCGGGAGGCGCCCATGGCCGGCTGGGACGTCGGGCACGGGCTCGGCACGGCGGACAACCCCGTGTTCGACAACATGCACGGCGCGGCCGCGCGGGTGGTCGGCTCGTCCTTGCTGGCGGCGAGGCAGATCGCGTCCGGGGCCACCAAGCGTGCCGTCAGCATCGCCGGTGGGCTGCATCACGCCATGCGCGACCACGCGCACGGGTTCTGCGTCTACAACGACCTCGCCGTCGCCATCTCCTGGTTGCTGGACAACGGGTTCGAGCGGATCGCCTACGTCGACACCGATGTGCACCACGGTGACGGTGTTCAGGCCGCCTTCTACGACGACCCCCGGGTGCTCACGATCTCGCTCCACCAGAATCCCCTGACGCTCTTCCCCGGCACCGGGTTCGCCGACGAGACCGGGGGACCCGGGGCACTCGGCACGGCGGTGAACGTTCCGCTACCGCCGCTCACCGGGGACCGTGCGTGGCTGCGGGCGTTCCACGCCGTCGTTCCTTCACTCCTGCAGGCGTTCCAGCCGCAGCTGATCGTCAGCCAGTGCGGGGTGGACAGTCACCACGAGGACCCGCTCGCCTCGTTGTCGCTGTCCGTGGACGGGCACCGGACGATCTACCAGACCGTGCGGAACCTTGCCGAGCAGTACGCCGGTGGGAGATGGCTTGCCGCCGGTGGGGGTGGCTACGCGGTGTTGCGGGTTGTCCCTCGGTCGTGGAGTCACCTGATCGCTACCGTGCTCGACCGGGACGTCGCCAAGGACACCAACTTGCCCGGGGGGTGGACGCGGTTCGTCGACAAGATCGCGCCCACCGCCGAGCTGCCGCTGACCATGAGCGACAACCAGAGCGTCGACTTCGAGCCCTGGGACGGCGAGGACGGCGAGCGCATCGACAGTGTCATCAAGGAGACCCGCCGCGCCGTCTTCCCGCTGCACGGCCTCGACCCGGACGATCCGAGGGACTGACCCGCATGGACGAGCGCCCGGATCCGTTCGACTACCCCAGGGACTGGGAGGCGGACGTGGTGCTGTCCGACGGCGGCACCGTCCACCTGCGACCGATCGTGCCCAGTGACGCCGACGCGTTGCTCGCCTTCCACAGCCGCATGTCCGTACGCACCCGCTACCTCCGCTACTTCGGCGCCTACCCGCAGATCCCACCTCGCGACCTCGTGCGCTTCACCACCGTCGACCACCGCGACCGGGTGGCTTTCGTCGCGTTGCTGGGTGACGACATCGTCGCCGTGGCGCGATACGAGCGTATTGGCAAGCGGCCGTCCGCCGAGGTCGCGTTCGTCGTCGAGGACCGGCACCAGAACCGCGGGCTCGGGCCGATCCTCCTCGAGCACCTCGCGGCCGCGGCCCGGGAGCGTCACATCCAGCGGTTCGTCGCCGAGGTGCTCGCCGAGAACGGCGCCATGCTCGGCGTCTTCCGCGCCGCCGGCTACCACCTCGTCCGCGAGATCGAGGAGGGCGTCTTCCACCTCGAGTTCGCCATCGACCCCACCGAGGAGTCCGTCGCCGTCGCCCGGTCGCGTGAGCAGGCCGCCGAGGCGCGCAGCGTCCACAACCTGCTGCATCCCCGCTCGGTCGCGTTGATCGGCGCCTCCGCCGACCCCGGCAAGGTCGGGTACGCCGTGCTCGGCAACCTGCTCCGCGCCGACTTCGCCGGACCCGTCTTCCCGGTCAATGCCGAGCGGCGGTCGGTGCGGGGCGTGCGTGCCTACCCGAGCGTGTTGGACATCCCGGATCCCGTCGACCTCGCGGTGGTCGCGGTCCCGGCCGAGCACATGGACGAGGTCATGGACGCCTGCCTCGCGAAGGGCGTCAAGGCACTCGTCGTCATCTCGTCCGGCTTCGGTGAGAGCGGGCCGGCCGGTGAGGGGGCCGAGCGCAGGCTGGTCGCCGAGGCCAGGGCGCACGGCATGCGTGTCGTCGGCCCCAACGCGCTCGGCGTCGTCAACACCGACCCGGCGGTACGGCTCAACGCGACGCTCGCGCCGGTGCTGCCCGGTCGTGGCCGCACCGGGTTCTTCAGCCAGTCCGGCGCGCTCGGCACCGCCATCCTCGCGGACGCGAAGGCACGCGGGCTCGGGCTGTCGACGTTCGTGTCCGCCGGCAACCGCGCGGATGTCTCCGGCAACGACCTGCTGCAGTACTGGGAGACCGACCCGGCGACCGACGTCGTGCTCCTGTACCTGGAGTCGTTCGGCAACCCGCGCAAGTTCGCCCGGCTCGCGCGTCGCCTGGGCCGGGTCAAGCCGGTCGTGGTGGTCAAGTCCGGACGCAACGCCGTGCTGCCGGCGCTCGCCGCGACCTCGGTCGAGGTGGACGAGGCGAGCGTGCAGGCGCTGTTCGAGCAGGCAGGCGTGATCCGCGTCGAGTCGATCGCGCAGCTCTTCGACACCGCGCTCCTGCTGGCCCACCAGCCGCTGCCGGAGGGTGGACGCGTCGCGGTCGTCGGCAACTCCTCGGCCATCGGCGTGCTCGCCGCCGACGCCGCGCTCGGGCAGGGACTGGAGCTCGCCGGCAATCCGGTGGACGTCGGCGCGTCGGCTGCCCCGGAGGTGCTGGCCGACGCGGTCCGTGCCGAGCTGCGTCGCGAGGACGTCGACGCGCTGGTCGTGGTGTTCGTGCCGCCGCTGTCCATCCCGGGCACGGCCTACGCGCGGGCGCTGCGTGAGGCCGCGGAGGGTGGTGGCAAGCCGATCGTGTCCACCTTCCTCGCCACCGAAGGGATCCCGGCCGAGCTGGCGGTGCCGGGCCCGGACGGCTCGCCGGCGCGTGGGTCGATCCCGTCCTATCCGAGCCCGGAACGCGCGGTGGCGGCCTTGGCCCGCGCGACCCGGTACGCGGCCTGGCGGTCCGCGCCACAGGGACGTCTGGTCCGCCCCCACGAGGTGGACGCGGACGCGGCCAGGGCACTCGTCGACGCCGCACTTGCCGAGGCCGGCGACGGGTTGGTGGAGCTGTCCGACCCGGACGCTGTGCGACTGCTGGCGTGCTATGGCATCGAGGTCGTGCCGCACCGGGCGGTCACGTCCGCGGATGGGGCGGTCGCCGCGGCCGAGGAGTTGGGCTACCCGGTGGCGGTGAAGGCGACCGGTGAGCGGTGGTGGCGGCGCCCGGACCTCGAGGGTGTGCGACTCGACCTGGCCACGGCCGAGGCGGTGCGGGCGGCGTTCACGGACCTCGCGGAGCTGTCCGAGGTGGTGAACGTCTACGTGCAACGCATGGCGCCCAAAGGGATCGGCTGCTCCATCGGCCTGCAGGACGACCCGTCGTTCGGCACCCTCGTCTCGTTCGGACTGTCCGGTGTGGTCAGTGACCTGCTCGGCGACCGCGCGTATCGGGCGGTGCCGCTCACCGACACGGACGCGGCGTCACTCGTGCGTGCGCCCAAGGCGGCGCCGCTGCTCACCGGGTACCGCGGCGGCGAGCCGGCGGACCTCGGCGCGCTCACCGACCTGGTGCTGCGGGTGGCGGCGCTCGCGGAGGACGTGCCGCAGGTCCGCTGGCTCGCGCTGGAGCCGATCCTGGCCGGTCCGGCCGGCGCGCGGGCCGTCGGCGCACGGGTGAGGGTCGGGCCGCCCCCGTCACAGCAGGACAGCGGTCCCCGGCGGCTGCGGTCGCTGCGACCATCCGAAAGTAGGGTTTAGGCGCCGGTGTGCAACCGGCGCGATGGCCGGTCGCGTCCTCCGGGCATGAAACGCCTAGGAACCGTTGTTGGCGCTGGCGTTCTGCTCTTGCTCGCGAGTGCTTGCGCCAACCCGCAGGAGAACCAGGAAGCAGGCACCGACCCGTCGACGGCGACCTCGCAGACGACCACGACTCCTGACCGCCAGCCGGCCAGGACGCCGCCGGACGGCGGCACGCCGGTCACGCGGCAGCAGCTCGACCCGTCCGGCCTGCCGCAGGGCTACCCGGTGCTGGTGTGGACCGAGGACAAGGGCAGCACCGTCGGCGTCGTCGCCCAGGAGGGCGGCTGCGGCAGGGCCAGCGTGGAGGTGCCACAGCAGACGGACACGCAGGTCGTGGTCCTGATGGTCGAGACCGTGCCGGCGACACCGAAGATGTGCACGATGGACCTGCGCTACCCGAAGCTGACCGCCGAGCTGGACGCGCCGCTCGGCCAGCGCACGGTGGTGCTGAAGGCGGAACAACGCAAGCGCTGACCGACCTGGTGCCCGGTCGCACGCCCCCGCTGCGACCGGGCACTTCCTCGCGCACCCGGCAATGTCGGTCCTCGCTGGTAGCGTTGAAATCGGGGGACCCCCTGGCCCATGAGTGGGACTTTCGCTCGGGTTGGGTGGGTGACGATTTTCCCGGTTGCCGTTTGTGACGGTGGATGTGTCGGGGTGGGCTTGCTCGGGTGGTCGGTCGTCGGTTGGGTGACGGTGTTCCCGGTCGCCGTTCATGACAGTGGACGTGTGGGAGTGGGCTTGCTCGCGTGGCCGGTCGTGGATTGGGTGACGGTGTTCCCGGGTGCCGTTCGGGATGGTGGACGTGTCGGAATGGATCTGCTTGGGGTGGTTGGTCGCAGGTTGGGTGGGTGACGGTGTTCGCGGTCGCCGTTCGGGGCGGTGGACGTGTCGGAGCAGGGCTTGCTCACACGGTCGGTTGCGCGTTGTGGATAACCGGCTTCCGGCGCCGGAAAATGTCGGTGGTCGCCGGTAGCGTTGAAACCGGGGGTCCCCCGAGGGCGCACGAGTGGGACTTTCGTGCGGGGAGGTGGGGGTTTGGTGCAACCTCGGCTCCGGGCGATACCGTCCTTCGACCATGAGGGCATTACTTGTCGCTGCCGGAGCTGTGCTCGCGCTCGGCGTGCTTGCCGCGTGTGGGGACCAGGCTGCGCCTGCCGCGTCCAGCCGCGCCGTGGGGACCAGCCAGACGAGTCACTCCACTCGGCCGTCGAAGGTGGCGCCGGACACGCCGTCCGAGGTCGCCCAGCCGACGCCGCCTGCGGGTGGGAAGCCGCAGCACCCGTCCAACGGGCAGCCGCCGGTGACCATCGGGCCTGACGGGCCCGTGGTGCCGGACGGGGTGACCGAGGTGCCCTCGTCGCAGGTCGACTCGTCCGCCCTGCCCAACTATGTCGAGTACGGCAACAAGGTGTGGGCCTACGACGGCGGCTTCGCCCTGCAGTTCTTCGCGGCCGCCAGCAGCAGTTGCACCGGGGTCGAGGCCACGGTCGTCGACCAGGCCCCGGACTCCGTGAAGATCGTCGTGCGGTCGCTCGACTCGCCGCAGGGTGGCCGGCCCGACGACGGTCCCTGCGCCATGGTGATGACGCCGACGCCGGTCACGGTCACGCTCGACTCGCCGCTGCGGGACCGGAAGATCCTGCTGAGCGCCGATCGCTAGCCCCCTTTTCCGCACGGGATCGAGTTTTGGCTGATCACGGGCTTCGGCCGGAGCAGCGTCCCGATCATCGCCGCAGGTCAGCGGGCCAGGTGTGGAATACTCGGCTAGCGGCGGAACGCGATCTGCAGCGTCGGCTGCGAGGTGCCGGCGAAGAAGTCGTTGCCCTTGTCGTCGACCACGATGAACGCCGGGAAGTCCTCCACCTCGATCTTCCACACGGCTTCCATGCCCAGTTCCGGGTACTCGAGGACGTCGACCTTCTTGATGCAGTCCTGCGCCAGCCGGGCCGCCGGACCACCGATCGAGCCGAGGTAGAAGCCGCCGTGCGCCTGGCACGCGTCCGTGACCTGCCGTGACCGGTTGCCCTTCGCCAGCATCACCAGCGACCCGCCGGCCGCCTGGAACTGCTCGACGTAGGAGTCCATGCGCCCGGCCGTCGTCGGGCCGAACGAGCCGGACGCGTAACCCTCGGGGGTCTTCGCCGGGCCCGCGTAGTACACGGGGTGGTCACGCAGGTACTGCGGCATGGGCTCGCCGGCGTCCAGGCGTTCCTTGATCTTCGCGTGCGCGATGTCGCGGGCGACGACCAGCGGACCGGTCAGCGACAGCCGCGTCTTGACCGGCAGCTTCGACAGCGTCTCGCGGATCTCGGCCATGGGGCGGGTGAGGTCGATCCTGACGACCTCGTCGGTCAGCTCGTCGCCGGTGACGTCCGGCAGGTACTGCGCGGGGTCGCGTTCCAGCTGCTCGATGAACACGCCGTCCGCGGTGATCTTGGCCTTGGCCTGGCGGTCGGCGGAGCACGAGACGGCGATGCCGACGGGGCAGGACGCGCCGTGGCGCGGCAGCCGGATGACGCGCACGTCGTGGCAGAAGTACTTGCCGCCGAACTGCGCGCCGATGCCGAACTGGCGGGTCATCTCCAGCACCTGCTGCTCGAGGTCGACGTCGCGGAAGCCGTGGCCGAGCGGCGAGCCCTCCTGGGGGAGGTTGTCCAGGTAGCGGGCGGAGGCGAGCTTGGCGACCTTGAGGTTGTACTCGGCCGAAGTGCCGCCGACGACGATCGCCAGGTGGTACGGCGGGCACGCGGCGGTGCCGAGGCTGCGGAGCTTCTCGTCGAGGAACCTCGCGAGGCGCTTCGGGTTCAGCAGTGCCTTGGTCTCCTGGTACAGGAACGTCTTGTTGGCGCTGCCGCCGCCCTTCGCCATGAACAGGAACTCGTACTCGGGCTTGTCGCCGTCCTTGTGGTACAGCTCCAGCTGGGCCGGGAGGTTCGTGCCGGTGTTGCGCTCCTCCCAGAAGTTGAGGGGCGCGAGCTGGGAGTAGCGCAGGTTCAGCTCCTGGTACGCCTCGAAGACACCCCGGCTGAGCGCGGCCTCGTCCTGGCCGCCGGTGAGCACGTTCTCGGTGCGCTTGCCGATGACGATGGCGGTACCGGTGTCCTGGCACATGGGGAGCACGCCACCAGCGGAGATGCAGGCGTTGCGCAGGAGGTCCATGGCGACGAACCGGTCGTTGGCGCTGGCCTCGGGATCGTCGACGATCGCGCGGAGCTGCGCGAGGTGCGTCGGGCGCAGGAGGTGCTGGATGTCGCGGATCGCCTCTTTGGCGAGGGTGGTGAGCGCCTGCGGCGCCACCTCGAGGAACGAGCGGCCGGCCGCCTCGACGAGTCGCACACCGTCCGGGGTGACCAGCCGGTACTCGGTGCGGGTGTCGGGCGCCAGGGGAAGAACTTCGGTGTAGGTGAAGGTGGCGGTCACCGTGGGGACTCCTGTGTCGCGCGTGGTGGGATCCCCCGAAATTACCGCAGTCGCCGAACAGCCGAGTGGGGCGTGGTCTGTGGCGTTGGTCGCGTCAGCCCCGACATGCCGGAAGGCCAGGGCGGCCCCCGGCCGTCCTGACCTCCCGTGGCGGGCGATGACAGGTCACAGGTAGTGCATATGTACCCGCATCGCGTAGTCCTCGATGCCTAGACCGTGCTCCCGCACGAACTCCCTGTCAATGGGGTCCTGCATGCTGGACGTACGTCGATACGGAATTGGTTGCTCAGCTCGCGTAGGCCCGCAACTTCTCGGCGCGCTCGCCCTGCCGGAGCTTGGCCATGACCTCGCGTTCGATCTGCCGGACGCGCTCTCGGGACAGGCCGAAGCGCTTGCCGATCTGGTCGAGCGTGTGGGGCTGGCCGTCGTCGAGGCCGTAGCGCAGGCGGATGACCGACTGCTCGCGCTCGTCGAGCGTGGCGAGGACGCGGCGCAGGTCGTCGTGGAGGAGACCCGAGATGACCGCGCTCTCGGCGTCGGTGGCCTCGCCGTCCTCGATGAAGTCGCCGAGGGGGGCGTCCTCCTCGGAGCCGACGGGCATGTCGAGGCTTACCGGGTCGCGGGCGTGGTCGAGCAGGTCGGCGACCTTCTCCGGGGTCAGCCCGACCTCCTTCGCCAGCTCGTCCTGGGTGGCCTCGCGGCCGAGCTGCTGGTGCAGGTCACGCTTGATGCGGGCCAGCTTGTTGACCTGCTCCACCAGGTGGACCGGGAGCCGGATCGTCCTGCCCTGGTCGGCCATGCCGCGCGTGATGGCCTGGCGGATCCACCACGTCGCGTACGTGGAGAACTTGAAACCCTTGGTGTAGTCGAACTTCTCGACCGCGCGGATCAGACCCAGGTTGCCCTCCTGGATCAGGTCCAGCAG
>NZ_JBJMIE010000126.1:0-22015 GCF_045807065.1 Actinophytocola sp.
GCACCGCCGTAGATGGTGTCCGCGCGGCTGAACAGGAACAGCCGCTGCCAGTCCGACAGGTCGCCGCCGTGGACCAGGCCCGCCGCGCCCAGCACCTCCATCGCCAGCTCGCCGAGCCCCCGGTGCCAGTTCGCCCACACCAGCTTGGTGACCGACGCGCCGGCCGCGTCGCCGATCGTGCGCAGCGCGTGCCACCGCATCACGTCGAGGCCGATCCGGGCCCTGGTCAGCTTCTCCCGCACGACCGGGTCGTCGAGCGCGCCGGTGTCCCGCGCGACCTCGATGAGCGCGTCCAGCTCCCGCCGGAAACCCACCTGCTGACCCAGCGTGGACGCCCCTCGCTCGAACTCCAGGGTGGCCATGGCCACCCGCCAGCCGCCGCCGACCTCGCCCACGACCAGGTCTGCGGGGGTGCGGGCGCCGTCGAAGAAGACCTCGTTGAACTCCGACCCGCCCGTCAGTTGCTCAATGGGACGGACCTCGACGCCCGGCTGGTCCATGGGCACGAGCAGGTACGACAGGCCCGCGTGCCGGGTCGAGCCCGGCTCGGTGCGCACCAGGGCGAAGCACCACTGGGCCACGTGCGCGAGCGACGTCCACACCTTCTGGCCGGTGATGACCCACTCGGCGCCGTCTCCGGAGCCGTCGAGCACGGCGGACGTCGAGACCGAGGCCAGGTCCGACCCGGCGCCCGGCTCCGAGTAGCCCTGGCACCACAGCTCCTCGACCCGTCTGATCGGCGGCAGGAACCGCGCCCGCTGCGCGTCGGTGCCCAGCGCGATCAGCGTCGGCCCCAGCAGCTCCTCGCCGAAGTGGCCCACCCGCGCCGGCGCGCCGGCGCGTGCGTACTCCTCGTGGAAGACGACCCGCTCCTCGACCGACGCGCCGCGGCCGCCGTACTCGACGGGCCAGCCGAGGCACGTCCAGCCCGCCGCGGCCAGGTGCCGGTCCCACTCGACGCGCTCGTCGTACGCCTCGTGCTCGCGACCGGGTCCGCCGAGCCCGCGCAGCGCGGCGAACTCGCCGGAGAGGTTGTCGGCCAGCCATTCCCGCACCGTCGCTCGGAACTCCGCCAGAGCCACCATGGGATGTTAGCCTACCAAGCAATTGCTTTGTTGGGAGGCAGCGTGGCTGACGAAGTCCGTTACGAGGTCAGCGGGCCGGTGGCGACGGTGACCATGAACCGCCCCGAGTACCGCAACGCCCAGAACTCCGCCATGACCTACGCGCTCGACGCCGCCTTCACCCGCGCCGTGGACGACGACGAGGTCAAGGTCGTCGTGCTCGCGGGTGCCGGCAAGCACTTCTCCGCCGGACACGACATCGGCACGCCGGGCCGGGACGTCGACAGGTCCTTCGAGCGCAAGGCCGTCCTGTGGTGGGACCACGTCGGCAAGGAGGGCGGCGACCAACGGTACGCCCGCGAGATGGAGGTCTACCTGGGCATGTGCCGGCGGTGGCGGGAGATCCCGAAGCCGACGATCGCCATGGTCCAGGGCGCGTGCATCGCCGGTGGCCTCATGCTGGCCTGGGTGTGCGACCTGATCGTCGCCTCGGACGACGCGTTCTTCGCCGACCCGGTCGTGCGCATGGGCATCCCGGGCGTGGAGTACTTCGCGCACCCGTGGGTGCTCGGTCCGCGGGCCGCCAAGGAGTTCCTGTTCACGGGCGGCCGGTTCGACGCGGCCTGGGCGCTCCAGCGGGGCATGGTCAACCGGGTGGTGCCGCGCGAAGAGTTGCAGAAAGAGACGCAAGCGCTTGCGGAGCAGGTCGCCACGATGCCGAGATTCGGGCTGGCGCTCACCAAGCGCGCCGTCAACCAGGCCGAGGACCAGATGGGCCTGCGCGCCGGCATGGACTCCGTGTTCGGCCTGCACCACTTCGCCCACGCCCACAACGCGGAGACCGCGAAGGACTCGCTCGCCGGCATGGACGCCCGATCGATGAGGGACGCCAGTGGATCTTGACCTGGACGCCGAGACGCTCGAGTTCCGCGACGAGGTGCGGGACTGGCTCGCCGCGCACGTGCCCGCGACCCCCCTGCCGCCCATGGACACCGACGAGGGCTTCGAGCCGCACCGCGAGTGGGAGCGGACGCTCGCGGAGGCGCGGCTGTCCACTGTGACCTGGCCGCACGAGTTCGGCGGCCGGGACGCGCCGCTGCTGTCGTGGGTGGTGTTCGAGGACGAGTACTACGCGGCCGGCGCGCCCGGACGGGTCAGCGCCAACGGCATCGCGTTGCTGGGCTCGACGCTGATGGCGTTCGGCACCGACGAGCAGCGGCGGCGGATCCTGCCCCGCATGTCCCGCGCCGACGACATCTGGGCCCAGGCCTGGTCGGAGCCGGAGGCCGGCAGCGACCTGGCGGGCGTGCGGAGCAGGGCGACCCGGGTGGACGGCGGCTGGGTCCTCAACGGACAGAAGACCTGGAGCTCCCGGGCGAGCCACGCCGACCGCGCGTTCGGGCTCTTCCGCAGCGACCCGGAGGCCGGACGACATCGAGGGCTCACGTACGTCATGTTCGACCTGCGGGCCGAGGGCGTGACCGTGCGACCGATCCCCCAGCTCGACGGCGTGCCCGGCTTCGCGGAGATCTTCCTCGACGACGTGTTCGTGCCGGACGAGGACGTGATCGGCGAGCCCGGCGACGGCTGGCGGGTCGCGATGAGCACGGCCAGCAACGAGCGCGGCCTGACGCTGCGCAGCCCCGGCCGGTTCGTGGCGGCCGCGGACCGGCTCGTCGAGCTGTGGCGGTCCAACCCGGACCCGAAGGTCGCCGACCGCGTGGTCGACGCGTGGATCGGCGCCCGGGCATACCGGCTGTACACGCTGGGCACGATCAGCAGGCTCGACGAAGGCGGCAGGCTCGGCGCGGAGTCCAGCGTGAACAAGCTGTTCTGGTCCGAGCTGGACGTGCGGCTGCACGAGACCGCGCTGGACCTGCTCGGCGCGGACGGCGAGCTGGCCGGCTCGTGGCAGTCCGGGTACCTGTTCTCGCTGGCCGGGCCGATCTACGCGGGCACGAACGAGATCCAGCGCAACGTCGTCGCCGAGCGGCTGCTCGGCCTGCCGAGGGGTGACCGATGAGGTTCACGCCGAGCACCGAGCAGCGGGAGCTGGCCGCGAGCGTGCACGCCCTGCTGTCCGACGCGGACACGCCGGCGGCCATCCGGGCCTGGGCGGCCGGCGACCACGCGCCCGGCCTGGAGGTACTCGCCCGGCTCGGCAAGATCGGCGTGGATGAGCTGGCCGACTACCCGGTCGAGCTGGCGGTCGTGTTCGAGGAGCTGGGCCGGCACGCGGTGCCGGGGCCGCTGATCGAGTCGTACGCCGTCGCGCCCACGCTGGGGATCGCCGCCGAGCTGGCGACCGTCGCGGTGCCGCCGCACGTGCCGTACGCGCTGGACGCGGACGTGGCCACGCCGTTCATGGTCAGCGGCGACGCGGTGTGCCGGGCCGAGGTCGGCGCCCGGCTCACCTCGGTCGACCCGGCCCGCCGGCTCTTCGAGGTCCGGCCGGGCGAGTGGGTCGGGAACGCCTCGGAGGTCGTCGACCTGGGGGTTCTCTGCCAGGCGGCCCAGTTGGTCGGCCTGGGCAGGGGCGTGCTGGAGCAGGCGGCCGCGTACGTGACGCAGCGGCGGCAGTTCGGCCGCGCGGTCGGCGAGTTCCAGGCGGTCAAGCACCACCTGGCGGACGTGCTGGTCGCGCTGGAGTTCGCGCGGCCCCTCGTCCACGCGGCGGCGGTCACCGGCGCCGCCGAGGACGTGTCCGCCGCGCGGGTGGCCGCCGCGGACGCCGCCTACCTGGCCGCGCGGGCCGCGTTGCAGGTCCACGGCGCGGTCGGCTTCACCCAGGAGCACGACCTGTCGCTGTGGCTGCTCAAGGTGCGGGCCCTGCGCTCGGCGTGGGGCACCCAGACCTGGCACCGGCGCCGGGTCCTGGACGCCGTCACTTCGCCAACGAGTCGATGAGCAGGTTGCCGTTCAGGACCGTCACCCGAACCCGCCTGCGCTCGGACGAGGAGCCCGTCGCGGACGTGTAGGTGACGGTGGCCGGCACGTCCAGTGAGCCGTCGGGGTTCTTCCTGACGTCGTTGGAGTCCGAGGAGCTGACGCTCGTGTACTGCGACCACCACTGGTCGAACCCCGCCCGGCCGCCGAACTGCGCCTGCGCGTACGGCGAGAGCATGGCCCAACGCTGGTCGAGGGAACTGCTGCTGTTGTAGTAGTTGATCACGAACTGGCCGGCCGGGCTGAACGGGATGTCCTGGCCCGGTGGTGGCGTGATCTGGGTCGCGTTGGGCGACGAGGACGGGCTGGACGGCGTGGTCGTCGTGCTCTTGCCGGTGGAGGGGGGCGGCTTCTCCTCGGTGGAGTTGCCGCCGCCGTTCTGCTGTTGTCCGGCCTGCTTGCTGGTGGTGGTGTCGCCCTGGGCGGTGTTGCCGGGATTCCCGCCGCCGTCGCCGCCATTCAGGATGAGCACCGTGAACAGGGTGCCGACCAGCACCACCGCGGCGACCACGCCGATGATCACCAGGTTCCGCCTGGACGGCCCGGCCTTGCCCATCGGCTGTTCTGGCCTGCGGTACGCGGCGGAGGGCAGCGCCTCCATCGGCTGTGGGGGCGTCGGCGGGGTCTGGGGCGTCTGGGGGACGACCAGCGTCGGCCGGGGCGGCGTCTTCGGGGCGCTCGTGCTGGCCGTGGCCGGCACCGGCAGGATCTGTGTCGCGGCGGTGGCCAGGGCCTCGGCCACCTCCTTCATGGTCGGCCGCTCGCTCGGGTCGACCTTCATGAGGCTCATCAGCGTCGGCTCGAGCGGGCCGGCGTTGCGCGGCCGCGGCACGTTGCCGGACGCGACGGCGTGCAGCAGGGCCAGCGGGTTGGTGTTCGTGCCGAACGGGGGCCAGCCCTCGATCGCGTGGTAGAGCGTCGAGCCGAGGGAGAACACGTCGGAGGCGCGGGACGGGTCGTCGCCGCGGGCGATCTCCGGGGCAAGGTAGGCGGGGGTGCCGGCGAGCATGCCGGTCTGCGTCGTGACCGTGCCGTCGTCGAGAGCGCGGGAGATGCCGAAGTCGGTGATCTTCACCGTGCCGTTCTCGGCCAGGAGGATGTTGCCCGGCTTGATGTCGCGGTGCGCGACGCCGACGGCGTGCGCCGCGGCCAGGGCCTCGGCCACCTGCGCGCCGATCTCGGCGGCCTCGTTGGGTGGCAGTGTCCCGCGTTCCTCGAGCACCGCGGACAGGCTCTTGGACGGCAGGAACTCCATGACCAGGATCGGGTCGCCCTCGTCCTCGGCGACGTCGAACAGCGCGATGGCGTTGCGGTGCTGCAGGCGCGCCGCGATCCGGGCCTCCCGCATCGCGCGCCTGCGCACCTCTTCCGTCATCGTGCTCGACAGGCCGTACCGGACGACGAGTCGCTTGATCGCGACGATACGGCCGAGCCGTTCGTCCTGCGCCTTCCACACGACGCCCATCGCGCCGCTGCCGATCTGTTCGATCAAGCGGTATCGGCTGGCGACCAGTGCACCCTTCTCGATGACCAAGGACTCCTCAGGTTGGTTTCGCTGCCAGGCCCCGACCTGGACCCTGAGAATATCGAATGCACCTGATCGAGCTACGTCTAGGCAACCAAGCAATCGTTTGGTTGAATAGTTTGGTGGCCGATGAGCGGGACGCTTTGCGGGAAACGGTCCGAACGCTGCTCATCCGGGAGGGCGACACCCGGTCGGCCATGGCCTCGTCCTCGGGTTACGACGAGAAGCTGTGGGCACGCCTGGGTGATCTTGGTGTGGCCGGCCTGCACGTTCCCGAGGAGCACGGCGGCGCCGGCGCGTCCTTCCTGGAGACCCGGATCGCGCTGGCCGAGCTGGGCCGGTTCCTCACGCCCGGCCCGCTGCTCGGGTCGGTGCTCGCGTCGGCCGCGCTGCTGTCGACGGGGGCCGGTCCCCTGCTGCCCGAGATCGCGGCCGGCTCGCTGGTCCCGTCGCTCGCGTGGGGCCCGTACGCGCTGAACGCGCAGGTGGCGGACGTGTTCCTGGTGCCGGGGGAGGACGGCCTGTACGCCGTGCCGCCCGCTGAGGTCTCGGTCACACCCTGCGGGGCACTGGACCCGACCCGCAGGTTGGCGACGGTGTCCGCGACCGGCGCCGGCGAGTTCCTCGGCGTGCCCGACATGGCGCGGGTGCGGGACGTGGCGTGTGCGGCGCTCGCGGCGGAGTCGGCGGGGGCGGCGGCCCGTTGCCTGGAGCTGACCGTGTCCTACGCGAAGCAGCGAAGGCAGTTCGGCCGGCCGATCGGCTCGTTCCAGGCGTTGAAGCACCGGATGGCCGACATGCACGTGCTGGTGGAGACGGCCGAGTCGGCGTCACTGGCGGCCGCGGAGGCGGTCGTGACCGGCGGGGACCCGACGAGCGCCTTCGTGTGGTGCGTGGAGGCGTTCACCCAGGTGGCCGGCGAGATGATCCAGCTGCACGGCGGCATCGCGATCACCTGGGAGCACGACGCGCACCTGTACTTCAAGCGGGCACACGGCAACGCACACCTGTTCGGGTCGGTCCGCGACCACGTGTCGCGGCTAGGCGCCCAGCTGGGTCAGTAACTTCCGCGGCGCCCGCAGCCGCCACGACTCGGTGAGCAGTTCCCGCAGCTCCTCGATGCCGACGGCGGCGAACCGGACGAGGACGGACGGGTGCCCGTCGTAGTGCGGGGTGGTGAAGAACTTCTCCGGCTCGGACGCGACGAGCCCCCGCTTCTCACCCTCGTCGGCGACCCACACCACGAGGACGTCCCCCTCCTCGCGGACGCGGGCGAACAGCTTGTCGCGCACGCGGAACCCGGGCGTGCCGTAGGAGGGCCTCTCGATGACCGCGGGCAGCGACAACGCGATCCGGCGGACGTCGTCCTCGGTGACCATGGCGCCAGTTTCCCCTGTGATGCAACCTTTCGCGACCGGAGCGGGTGAGGAGAGCATGAGCCCGCGGGACAGAACCGACGACGAGAGCTTCCACGCGTTCGTGGCCCGCTCGACCGCACCGCTGACCCGGCTCGCCTACCTGCTGTGCGGCGACCAACACCTGGCCAACGACCTCGTCCAGAACGGCTTCGTCCCATGGTCGCGTTGGGTGATGAGCAAGAAGTGTCCTGCGACCACCAGACGGGCTGCACCACGGAGGTCCTCGACGACGGCACCCGCGTCGCCTTCACGAAGTCCGACAGGCCGCACGCGTACTACACCATCGATGCGCAGCGTCCGGACGGCTACGTCATCGGCGTCGAGGCCACGTGGTCGAACGAGCGACCGGCGCCGGCGTTGACCGACGCGCAGTGGCTCCAGTTCGCGACGGCGTTCACCTACTGAACCAGTCGAGGACGCGTGCCGCGACCGCCTCCGGTTGTTCGAGGTGGAGGAAGTGCCCGACGCCGGGCAGGACCGCCACCTCGGACCCGGGGGCGAGTGCCTCGTGGGCATCGGCGAAGTACCGGGGGTCGAGGCACCCGTCCTCGGCGCCACCCAGCAGCAGCAACGGTTTGTCCGCCGGTGCCTCGGTCCGCGCGACGTGCTCGACCAGCGCGGGGTCCATCCGGCGGGTGTCGAAGTTCGCGCGGTAGAGCTTCAGGGCGTTGTCGATGTACTCGTCCTTGCCGTACATCGCGTGGATCCAGCCGCGGTAGGCGTCGTCGAGCCGCAGGCTCGGGGACCACGTGGACCACAGGTAGTCGACCAGCGCGCGGTCGCCGCGCAGCACGGTCTCCGCGACGCCCTCGATCGTGAACAGGAACACGTAGAACAGCCGCCGCTGCTGCGCCGGGTCCCGCAACGCCTTCGCCAGCGTGGCGGGCGGTGGGACCGCGAGCGTGACCGCGTGGTCCAACCGGTCAGGCCACGCCGCGGCGACGCGTCCCACCATGCCGGCACCGATGTCGTGGCCGATCATGTCCGGCGCGTCCAGCGCCTCGCCGACCGCGGCGGCGTCGGCGGCGAGCGTGATGCCGTCCGAGTAGGTCAGCTTGTCGAAGGTGTCCGGGTGAAAACCCCGCAGGAACGGCATGACGACCCGGCGACCGGCCGCGACGAGGTGCTCGGCCAGGGGAGCGAACGTCAGCGGGTGGTCCGGGAACCCGTGCCAGCACACGACGACCGGGCCCTCACCGGCCGCCAGCGCGGGGAAGTCCAGCCGGTCCGTCCTGACCACGATCTCATCGAACTCCACGGGGCCAACACTAGATCCAGTCGTCGTGGCGGGACCAGGTGATGAGGTTGTCGAGGATGCCCGGGGTCGGCTCGGCCGGCTTGGTGACGGTGTAGGCGCCGCGGTGGAACAGGAGCGGCCGGTCGTCGCGCTGGTCGCCCAGGGTGGTGACGAGGCCGGTGACGATGTAGTGGTCGCCGGCCTCGTGCACGTCCTCGATCGCGCAGTCGACCCACGTCAACGCGCCGGCGAGGATCGGCGCGCCGGACGGGGCCGGCGCCCACGGCACGGCGGAGAACTTGTCCGCCCCCGACCTGCCGAACGTCGCGGACACGTCCTGCTGGGAGTGGCTGAGCACGTTGACGCAGAAGTGGCCGGACGCCTCGATGTGCGGCCAGGTCCGCGAGTTCTTCCCCGGGCAGAACAACACGAGCGGCGGTTCGAGCGAGAGCGCCGCGAACGACTGGCAGGCGAACCCGACCGGCTCCGCGTCCCGAATGGCGGTCACGACCGTGACGCCCGTGCAGAAGTTGCCGAGCGCCTGGCGGAACCGCTGCGGGGTGATCACCGTGGCCGCGCGCCGACGGAGAAGTCGTGGCCCCACAACGAGACCGCGGTGCTCTCGCGGGCGATCCACGACTCGTCGGAGACCGTGCGGCCCTCGCACCCGAACTCGACGTCGAAGCCGCCGGGTGTCTTCATGTAGAAGGAGAGCATCAGGTCGTTGACGTGCCGGCCCAGCGTCGCGGACATGGGGACCTCGCGCCGCAACGCGCGGTCGAGGCAGAGCCCCACGTCGTCGGTGTTCTCCACCTCGACCATCAGGTGCACGATCCCCGACGGCGTCGGCAGCGGCAGGAAGGCGAGGCTGTGGTGGCGTGGGTTACAGCCGAAGAACCGCAGCCAGGCCGGTTCCCCGTCGGCCGGTCGGCCGACCGCCTGCGGTGGCAGCCGCATCGAGTCCCGCAGCCGGAAACCCAGGACGTCGCGGTAGAAGTGCAGTGACGCGGCATCGTCCGGTGTGGACAGTACGACGTGCCCGAGGCCCTGCTCGCCGGTGACGAACCGGTGCCCGTACGGGCTGACGACCCGCCGGTGCTCCAGCGCGGCGCCGTGGAAGACCTCCAGGGTGCTGCCGGACGGGTCCTCGAACGTGATCAGCTCGTCGACACGCCGGTCGGCCCGTTCCTCCTTCGTGCCTTCCTTGTACGGCACGCCCGCTGCCTCGAGCCGGCCGCAGACCTCGCCCAGCTCCCCGACGTTCGCGACCTCCCAGCCGGACGCGGCCAGCCGGTCGCGCTCGCCGGGCAGGATCACGAGACGGGCCGGGAAGTCGTCCATGCGGAGGTAGAGCGCGTCGCCGCGGGCACCCCTGCCCT
Source organism: Actinophytocola sp. (assembly GCF_045807065.1). GTDB lineage: Bacteria > Actinomycetota > Actinomycetes > Mycobacteriales > Pseudonocardiaceae > Actinophytocola. Next base: position 9,570 of record NZ_JBJMIE010000126.1, read on the forward strand.
CGACCATGCCGAGCACCTTGAGCCCGAACACGCGCCACGCCTCGATGTCCGTGGCCTCGATCCGCAGGTAGGCGAGGGATCGGATGCCCATCGTTCAGTCTCCTCCGAGAAAGTCCATGGCCAGCCGGTTGAACTCGGCGAACTTCTCCAGCTGCGCCCAGTGCCCACACCGGCCGAACACGTGCAGTTGTGCGCGCGGGATCACCTTCAGCGCGACGAGTGCGCCGTCGAGGGGGTTCACCCGGTCCTCACGGCCCCAGACGAGCAGGACGCGCTGGCGCAGGCGGTGCGCCTCGCGGTAGAGCATGCCCTCCTCGGGCTCGCTCGCGAACGAGGCGCCCATGGAGGCCATGGCTTTCAGCGTTTCCGGGTCGCTCGCCGCCCGGTACCGCTCCGCCACCAGCTCGTCCGTCACCAGCGACTGGTCGTACACCAGCGTGCGCAGGAACGCCGCGAGCTTCTCCTTCGACGGACCCGGCGGCGCGGCGAACTGGTAGAGCCGCTTGATGCCCTCGGTCGGGTCCGGCGCGAACACGTTGAGCCCCAACCCGCCAGGCGCCATGAGCACGAGCCGGCCGGCGCGGTCGGGGTAGCGCAGGGCGAACCGCACGGCCGTGCCGCCGCCGAGGGAGTTGCCGACGAGGTGCGCGCGCTCGACCCCCACCTCGTCGAGGAGCTTCAGCAGCGCGTCGGCGGAGAACGTGAAGTACTGGCTGGTCACCCGCGACTTGTCCGACCCGCCGAACCCGGGCTGGTCGACGAGCAGCGTGCGGAACCGCTCCGCGAACACGGGCAGGTTGCGCCCGAAGTTGCTCCACGCCGACGCGCCGGGGCCCCCGCCGTGCAGCATGACGACGGGCTCGCCCTGTCCGGCCTCGTAGTAGTGGAGGCCGGCCCTGGTGTCCTCTGTCAGATCCACTGTCGGGTCCACTGTCAGATCCACGCGTCCTGGACCTTCAGTCCGAGCTGCTGCTGGCCGTACATGGCAAGCGCTTTCTCCGGGTCGTTGATCGCGTGCACGCGGCCGGCGTGCGCGTCGCGCCAGAACCGCTGGATGGGCGTGCCGACCTTCAGCGCCCGCCCGCCCGCGCTCTCGAAGAGCCGGTCCACCGCGGCGATCGCGGCGCTGGTGGCGTTCACCTGGTCGCGCCGCGTCCGCACCCGCAACGGGAAGGGGATCTTCTCGCCGGCGCCGGCGTAGCGCATCTCCTCGTCGATGTTCCGCTCGATCTGCAGCACGGCCGCGTCGATCTTGCTGGCCGCCTCGGCGATGCGGAGCTGGTTGAAGGAGTCCTCGGCCGCCTTCCCACCCGTGGAGGCGCGGACGCGTTCACGCGTGTGGGTGACGTACGCGTCGTAGGCCCCGGTCGCCATCCCGACCACCGGCACGGCGATCGAGCAGGAGAACACGGACGCGAACGGGAGCCGGTAGAGCGGCCCGGTGTTGACTTCCTGGCCGGGCCCGTAGCAGCGGCCCGTGTCCATGAAACTCAGCGTCCGGTACTCCGGCACGAACACCTTGTCGACGATGATGTCGTTGCTGCCGGTGCCCCGCAGGCCGATGGTGTCCCAGACGTCCTCGATCTCGTAGTCGGACCTCGGCACCAGGAACGTCCGGAAGTCGGTCGGCGCTCCCTCGTCGTTGAGGACCAGCCCGCCGACGAACACCCAGGTGGCGTGGTCACAACCGGACGAGAAGCTCCAGCGCCCGGAGAACTCGAACCCGCCGTCGGTCGGCCTGGCCCGTCCCATGGGTGCGTAGCTGGAGGAGACGCGGGTGTCGTCGTCCTCGCCCCAGACCTCGCGCTGGGCCCGGTCGTCGAAGAGCCCCAGTTGCCAGGGGTGACAGCCGAGCACCGCGGCCACCCATCCGGTGGACCCACAGGCGGAGGCGATCATGCGGACCGCCCGGTAGAAGTCGTTGGGGTGCGCCTCGAGACCGCCGTACCGGGCCGGCTGCAGGAGTTTGAAGAAGCCCGCCTGCTGCAGCGCCTTGATCGACTGCTCGGAGATCCGGCGCGCGTCCTCGGTGTCCTGCGCGCGCTCCCGGAAGGCGGGAAGGAGCTCACGCACACCGTCAAGCACCTGTTGACTCACCCCGCCAGACTAGAACACGTTCTCGTTTTTGTCGACGCGTCAGCTTTGTGACGCCTCCGCAAGACCCCCTGACACTCCCTGTGGATAACTCGGTCGTACCTGTGGATAACTTTTGGCGATTGCCTGGTCCATAGGGCACTCTCTGCCCCAACCGCTCCACAGCGAAAGGGGTTGAACCAGATGAGCCGGCCCACAGGCCTCGATGAGCGTGTGTCACGACTGGAACTCGAGATGGCGGAGGTGCGCTACTTGGCCAGCAAAGCGAGCAAGGACGTGTCCGACTTCACGGCGGTGCTCCACGGCCACACCGGCGTGATCAACGCGATACGCGAAGACCAGCTCGAACATGGCAAGAACTTGGCCAGGATCGAGAAGGAGATGCGTGCCGGGTTCGCCCGGGTGGACGAGAAGTTCGACAAGGTCGACGCGCGCTTCGGCAAGGTCGAGACGGAGATGCGCGAGGGCTTCGGACTGCTCGCCGAGGGGCAGCAGCGGATCACGGAGCTGATCATCCAGCACATCGAGGAGTGCGACAAGGGCTGAGGCGTCACACCTGAGGTGGTTCTCCGGCCGCCGCGTGCCTGCCCGCGCGCCGGCCGGAGAAGACGCAGTCCGCCAGTGACAAGCCGCTGACGTAGGAGTTCGAGCAGATGCCGACGGCGTTGCGGCCCGCCGCGTACAACCCGGGGATCCCGCCGCCGTCGGCGTCCAGCACCTGCCCCGTCTCCTCGTCGACCTTCAGGCCGCCCAGCGTGAGCGTCGGGCACGGATACCCCAACCGCGGCCCGAACGAGCAGTCGATCAGCGCGAACGGCCCGGTCAGCGGCGCGACCAGGTCCGGGTGCTTGCCGAACTCGTCCTCGCCGTGCCCGTACTCGGCCACCGTCGAAGCCAGGCCCGCCGGGTCGATCCCCGCCTTGCGGGCCACCTGCTCGACCGTCGCGCCCCGGACCCGGGCCACCCGCAGCAGGTAGTGCGCCGAGAGCCGCTGGAACCACAGGGTTTCCCGAGGGACCTGCCTGCGGGCCTGGGCCATGATGCGCTCGTCGACCAGCAGCCAGGCACGGCCACCCCGCTCGAGCACCAGCCGCTCACCGATCGCCGCGCCGTAGCTCGACTCGTCGACGAAACGAGCCCCCGACTGGTCGACGAGGATGCCCCGGATCAGCGCGCTCGGCGGCGTCAGGAACCGCCACGCCGACACCTTCGTCATCCGGTCGGTGACGCCGCCTACCGACTCACCCAGGTGAATGCCGCTGCCGTCGTCACCTTGCGTGCCCAGCGGCAATCCACCCCGGAACGCCGGGGCGAACTCCCGCAGCATGGTCCGGTTGTTGATGAACCCACCCGCCGCCAGCACGACCCCACCCCGCGCCCGGATGCGCACCACCTCGCCGCCGGTCGACTCGATCTTCGTGATCCGGCGGTGCAGCGCCCGCGCGAAGGCGGGGATGTACAGGCCCGGCTTCGTCGCGTACCGGTGCAGCACCGCGTGCCGGCGTGACCTCAGCGTCCGGCACTCGACGCCGACCACCCGGCCGTCCTCCACCACCAGCGAGGTGGCCGTCGTCTGCTGGGCGACGTGCGCGCCGGCCGCGCGGGCCGCCAACGCCAGCGCGGCGAAGAGCACCTGACCGGATGTCCCCCGACCGTGCACGCGGTGCCCGCGCTGGGCGGGGGTCGCCCGCGACCGGAACGGCCAGGCGGTCTCGCTGCCCGAGTAGTAGAGGTAGTAGTCGTTCGACGGGTACGACGTCTTGTACGGGCACACCGACGCGTCGAACGGGACCCCGGCCTCCGCCAGCCAGTCGATCATGTCGGCGCTGCCGGCGCAGAACCGCCGCAACGTCTCCGGCGAGACCACGTCCCCGACCTCCTGCCGCAGGTAGGCGACCATGTCGTCGACGGTGTCGGCCACCCCGCCGGCCCGCTGCACGGACGTCCCGCCGCCGGCGTACACGATCCCGCCGGACACGGCCGTCGCGCCGCCGCCGGTGAACCGGTCGAGCGCCAGGACGCGTGCTCCCGTCCGGGCGGCCTCGATCGCGGCGCAGGCACCCGCGCCGCCGAAACCCACCACGACCACATCCGCTTCCGAGTCCCACGCCAGGGGCATGGCAAAAACTATAACCTGTTCTAGTATGGAGTCCATGGACGAGTACGACGTGATCGTGGTCGGCAGTGGCGCGGCCGGCATGACCGCCGCCCTCACCGCCGCCCACCATGGCCTTCGCACCGTGCTCATCGAGAAGGCGCCGACCTTCGGCGGCTCGACCGCACGGTCCGGCGGCGGCGTCTGGATCCCCAACAACGACGTGCTGCTCGCCGAGGGCGTGCCCGACACGCCGGAGCAGGCACGCGACTACCTCAAGCACATCACCGGCGACGTCGTCGACGACGACATGCGTGCCGCGTTCCTCGACAACGGCCCCGCCATGCTGCGGTTCGTGCTGGCGAACACGCCGCTGCGGATGCGCTGGGTCACCGGCTACTCCGACTACTACCCCGAGGCACCCGGCGGCCTGCCGTCGGGCCGCTCGCTGGAACCGCGCCCGATGAACGCGGCGGTCCTCGGCGACGAGCTGGCCAGGCTCACGCCGCCGTATCTCAGGGCGCCGACGGGCATGGCGGTCACCCAGGCCGACTTCCGCTGGCTGAACCTCGTCGCCCGGCACCCGCGCGGACTGCTCCGCTCGGCCCGGGTCGCCGGCCGGCGCGTCTTCTCCCTCCTCCTGCGCAGGCAGCTGCTCGTGATGGGACAGGCACTGTCGGCCGGTCTCCGCGCCGGCCTGTCCAGGTCGGGCGTTCCGGTGCTGCTGGAGACACCGCTCACCGATCTCGTCACCGAGGACGGCCGTGTCGTCGGCGTGGCGATCCTGCGCGACGGGAAGTCCGAGGTCCTCCGCGCGACCAGGGGTGTGCTCCTGGCGTCGGGCGGGTTCGAGCACAACGAGCGGATGCGCAAGGAGTACCAGCAGGCGCCGATCGGTACCGAGTGGACGGTCGGCGCGGCCGAGAACACCGGTGACGGCATCGAGGCCGGCATGCGGCTCGGCGCCGCGGTCGCGCTCATGGACGACGCGTGGTGGGGTCCCTCGATCCTGCTGCCGCGCGGTCCGTACTTCTGCCTGGCCGAACGCAGCCTGCCGGGTGGCATCATGGTCAACCAGCGCGGCGAGCGGTTCGTGAACGAGGCCGCGCCGTACGTGGACGCGGTGCACGCGATGTACGAGACGAACAGCGTGCCGGCCTGGCTGATCGCGGACCAGACCTACCGCAACCGCTACATCTTCGCGGGTCTGGGGCCGCGGCAGCCCTTTCCCGGCCGCTGGTACAAGTTCGGCGCGGTGCGCAGAGCGCAGACCCTCGAGGCGCTCGCGAACGAGATCGACGTGCCGGCCGAGAAGCTGCGGGACACCGTCACGAGGTTCAACGGGTTCGCGGAGTCCGGCGTGGACGCCGAGTTCCACCGCGGCGACAGCGCCTACGACCGCTACTACGGCGACCCGCGCAACCGGCCGAACCCCAACCTCGGGCCACTGCGCCGCGGGCCGTTCTACGCCATCAGGATCGTGCCGGGCGACCTCGGCACGAAGGGCGGCCTACGCACGGACACGGCGGCACGCGTGCTGCGCGAGGACGGCTCGGTGATCGAGGGCCTGTACGCGGCGGGCAACGCGAGCGCGCCGGTAATGGGCCGCACGTACGGAGGACCAGGCGCGACCCTCGGGCCGGCCATGGTCTTCGGGTACCTGGCGGCGCTCGACATGGCGGGAGCGAAGGAATGACTGCATTTCGGACGATCGACGTGGGCGCGCCCCGCACGCGGTTCGCACGCGGCTGGCACTGCCTCGGGCTCGCGGAGCCGTTCCGGGACGGCGAACCGCACGCGGTCGAGGCGTTCGGCACCAAGCTCGTCGTGTTCGCCACCGAGGACGGCCGGCTCAACGTGCTCGACGCGTACTGCCGGCACATGGGCGGGGACCTGACGCAGGGCAAGGTCAAGGGCGCGGCCATCGCGTGCCCGTTCCACGACTGGCGCTGGGCCGGCACCGGCAAGTGCGTGGAGATCCCCTACGCCAAGCGGATCCCGCTGCGTGCGCGGACCCGGTCGTGGCTGACGCTGGAGCGCAACAAGCAGCTGTTCGTGTGGCACGACCCGGAGGGCAAGCCGCCCGCGGACGACGTGGTGATCCCGGAGACCAAGGGCGCGTCGGGTCCGGAGTGGAGCGACTGGACGTGGGACACCGTCCGCATCGAGGGCTCCAACTGCCGCGAGATCATCGACAACATGGTCGACATGGCCCACTTCTTCTACATCCACTTCGCGTTCCCGACCTACTTCAAGAACGTGTTCGAGGGCCACATCGCCACGCAGTACCTCAACTCGCGGGCGCGTCCGGACGTGAACCTGGGGTCGAGCTACTCGGCCGAGGGTGTGACGCTGAGGTCGGAGGCCTCCTACTACGGCCCGTCGTACATGATCAACGATCTCTGGCAGGACTTCCACGGCACGACCATAGAGACCGTGCTGATCAACTGCCACTACCCGGTCACGCCGGACTCCTTCGTCCTGCAGTGGGGTGTCAGCGTGAAGAAGCTGCCCGGCCTGCCGAAGGAGAAGGCCGACAAGATGGCCGGCAAGCTCGCGAAGAGCTTCGGCATCGGGTTCCTGCAGGACGTGGAGATCTGGCGGAACAAGACCCGCGTCGACAACCCGTTGCTGTGCGAGGAGGACGGCCCGGTCTACCAGCTGCGGCGGTGGTACGAGCAGTTCTACGTGGACGCCGCCGAGGTCACCGAGGAGATGACGCAGCGGTTCGAGTTCGAAGTGGACACCACCCGTGCCAACGAGGTGTGGGAGAAGGAGGTCGCGGAGAACCTCGCACGCCAGGAGGCCGCGGGATGACGGTCTGGGCCAAGGCGCCGGCACACACCGATCCGATCGGCACGTCGGCGGACGAGCACTCCTACCTGACCGACGGGCTCGCGCCGGTCTCGTGCGCGGCCTGTGCGACGGAAGTGCTGGTGCGCAAGGCGAGCCGGGTGCACACGAGCATCCAGTGGCGGTCGCCGCCGGCGAGGTCGTGCCCGGAGTTCGCGGACAGGGTGGCGGCGGGTGAGCTGTCCGCGCGGATCGACACGTGCCCGCGGCTGCGGGAGGCGATCGAGCAGGCGGTGGCGACCGGGACGGTGGCGGTGCCGGATGAGTGAGGTGCGGTCCTACCGGCTGCGGGTGGCGGACGTCGTGCCCGAGACGGCGGACGCGTGCTCGCTCGTCTTCGACTCACCCGGCTTCGACTACCGGCCGGGGCAGTTCCTGACGTTGCGGATCCCCAGCGACCGCTGCGGTTCCGTGGCGCGGTGCTACTCGCTGTCCAGCTCCCCGCACGTCGACCCGTCGCTGAAGGTGACGGTCAAGCGGACGGTCGACGGCTACTGCTCGAACTGGATCTGCGACTCGGTGTCCCCCGGCGACGAGCTGGAGTCCCTCGCGCCGGCGGGCATCTTCACGCCGTCCTCCCTGGACGCCGACCTGCTGCTGTTCGCGGCCGGCAGCGGGATCACCCCGGTGATGTCGATCGTGAAGTCGGCGCTGGCGGCGGGTTCGGGCCGGGTGGTGCTGGTCTACGCGAACCGGGACGAGGCCTCGGTGATCTTCGCCGCGGAGTTGGTCGAGCTGGTCGCCCGGCACCCGTCCCGGCTGACGGTGGTCCACTGGCTGGAGTCGGTGCAGGGCCTGCCGGCCACGGAGACGCTGGCCGCGCTGGCCGCGCCCTACGGCTCGTACGAGGCGTTCATCTGCGGTCCGGCGCCGTTCATGACCGCGGTCCGCGCCGCGCTGTCCGGCCTTGGTGTGGCCCGCGACCGGGTCCACCTGGAGCGCTTCAAGTCGCTCGGGGCGAACCCGTTCGAGCGGGCGGTGGTCGAGGAGCCGGCCACCGCCGCCCGCACGGCCTCGGTGACGGTGACCCTGGACGGGGTGACCAGCTCCCACGAGTGGCCGGCGGACACGAAGCTGCTGGACCTGTTGTTGGCGCGCGGGCTTGACGCGCCGTACTCGTGCCGGGAGGGTGCGTGTAGCGCGTGTGCTTGCCGGCTGGTGTCCGGGGAGGTGAAGATGCTGAACAACGACGTCCTCGACGAGGAGGACCTGGCGGACGGCATCCGCCTGGCGTGCCAGTCCCTGCCGGTGACCGACGAGGTCGAGATCAGCTACGAGTGAGGTGACGATGCCCATCGACCCCGCGGTGGCGATCGGTGCGGACCTGGGCGTGACGAGGTTCGAGTGGACGAGCAACGACGTGTTGCTGTACCACCTGGCGCTGGGCGCGGGTGCGGACCCGATGTCCACTTCGGAGCTTCAGTACGTGCTGGAGGACCGCCTCAAGGTGCTGCCGACGTTCGGCGTGGTCGCGCCGAACTTCCGCACGTTCGAGCCGCCGGCGGTGACGTTCCCCGGCATCGACATCGACCTGGCGAAGGTCCTGCACGGCACCCAGTCGATCACCGTGCACGCCCCCCTGCCCGCCGCCGGCCAGGCGGTGGCCCACGCCCGCATCGCGGACGTGTGGGACAAGGGCAAGGCGGCGGTGATCATCCAGGAGGCGACGGTCACCACCCCGTCCGGCACTCCACTGTGGACGACGACGTCGAGCATCTTCGCACGCGGCGAAGGCGGTTTCGGCGGCTCCCGCGGGCCGTCCAACCGACTGCCCGAACCGTCCGGCGATCCGGTGCTGGAGCTGGAGGTCCCGACACTCCCCCAGCAGGCGTTGATCTACCGCCTGTGCGGCGACCGCAACCCGCTGCACGCGGACCCGGCCTTCGCGGCCACCGCGGGCTTCGACCGCCCCATCCTGCACGGCCTGTGCACGTACGGCGTGGTGTGCAAGGCGTTGGTGGACAACCTGCTGGACGGCGACGTCGCCCGGGTGACGACGTTCGGCACGAGGTTCGCCGGCGTCCTCTTCCCCGGCGAGCCGCTGCGGATCCGCGCGTGGCGGACGGAAACCGGCTACCGGGCGACGGCAACGGCCATCACCCGCGACGACGCCCCGGTCCTGGACGAGACGGTCCTGACCGTCGGGTAGATTCCGCGGGCTTGGACAATTACCTGACAAAATAGGCGTCGCAACGCGGACGCGGCAAAATCAAGTACCCGCCTGGAGTAACCTGCGCTCGCCTATCGGCGATTGTCAGTACCAAACGCTTCCGTTGCGAACGGAGATCCAGGTATGTCGCTCAGCCATGAGTCCATTGACGTCCGCGTGAGCCAAAGAATTCTCTGGTTCGGCTCCGAGGCCTATCCACTGCACAACATCACCAGAACCAACACGCTCCAGCTGGTGCCGAACCGCGGCGCGGCCATTCGGAGCCACGTCATCTACGTACTGTTGTGGTTGTTCGGCGCGAGTGTGGTGACGGGCATGGCGCAGAACGCGTTCGGCGTACTGGTGTTCCTCGCCGTGCTGGCCTGGGTCGTGTACAAGACCATCAAACTGGTGGAGTTCCTGAAACTCACCCTGTACGAGCTGGTCGTCGAAACGGCCGCCGGTTCGCATCGAGGCCTGATCAGCAACAACTCGCACGTCGTGCACGACCTGGCGATCCGAATCACGGATGCCATCAACAATCCGCTGGCGGAGTTCCAGATGCGCGTGGAGAACTTCAACGTGGGCGACCACATCACCATGTTCGGCAACCAGAACGTCGGCAAGGCCGTCCGATGACCGGTGATTTCCACGTCGGGGACAGGGTCACCATGTTCGGCGACCACAACGTGGGCAAGATGGTCGGCAGCCCGAACAATCCGGCGGCGCCCCGACAGGGCGACTCGAACGTCGTGTGGAGCGACCCCGTCGTCTTCATCAACTACCGAAGCGCCGACGAGAAGCCGGCAGCCGACATCGAAGCGGAGATCACCCGACGGCTGGGCCGCGGCTCGGTCTTCCGCGACGTGTGGATGCCCGCCGGCATCGAGTTCCCGGACGAGCTGCTGACCAGAGCCAGCACCTGCAGGGTAATGCTCTCGATCATCGGCGAGAAGTGGGACGACGCCCATGGCCTGCGACTGCTGAACAACCACGCCGACTGGGTCCGCCGAGAGATCGCCACGGCGTTGGCCAACCGAGCACACGTGGTGCCGGTCCTGGTAGGCGCCCGCACCCGCCTGTCCGCGAAGAACCTCCCCGAAGACATCCGAGCGATAGCGAACCTCCAGGCCCAACACGTACGCCGCACCTACGACGAACACGACGTACGCAGACTCGTGGCGGACCTGCTGCGAGACGTCCCGGCCCTCACGATGGCCCTGTTCCGCACCCGATGACCACCGGACCACGAACCCGGCCGCGGCCAGTCCACCCCGACGGCCGCGGCCGAGCCCGTCCTGTGTCACTTCAGTTGCGCGGAGGTCGGGTCAGCTGTCGGAAGGTCGCGGTGAGCGCTCGTTGGTTGTGCGCCAGGCCGATCGAAGGGCTTCGAGTTCCACCAAACGAGAATCGAGCCGGGTCCGTTTCCGCAGGTCACTTGAGCTGTGCCGACGTCTTCCCGAGCAACCGGCGGGCGATGATCAGCTGCTGGATCTGTTGTGTGCCCTCGAAGATGTCCATGATCTTCGCGTCGCGGGACCACTTCTCCAGTAGTTCGTGTTCTGTGTAGCCGATCGAGCCGGCCAGTTCCACGCAGCGCAACGTGATCGCCGTGGCTGAGCGGCCTGCTTTGGCCTTGGCGTAGGAGGCCTGTAGGGAGTTCGGCTTGCGGTTGTCGGCCATCCACGCTGCCTGCAGGGTCAGCAGGTACATCGCCTCGTAGTCGGCTTCCATCTCCAGGAAGGTGGCTGCGGCGGCGTGTTGGGTGTTGGCGGGACGGTCGTAGTCGATGGTGACGCCGGCTTCGGTCAGGAGGCGGCGGGTTTCCTCCAGGGCCGCGCGGGTGATGCCCACCGCCATGGCCGCTACCAGGGGTCTCGTGTTGTCGAAGGTCTGCATGACGCCCGCGAAGCCCTGGTCCGGCTTGATCTCCGGGGAGCCCAGCAGGTTCTCCGCCGGCACTCGACAGTTGTCCAGTCGGAAGTGGGCCGTGTCCGACGCTCGGATGCCCAGTTTGTGTTCCAGGCGCACGAGTTCGAAGCCCGGCGTGTCGCGGTCCACCACGAACGACTTGATCGCCGCCTTGCCGAGGGAGCGGTCGAGGGTGGCCCAGACGACGACGCAGTCCGCGCGCTCGCCCGACGTCACGAAGATCTTCTCGCCGTTCAGCACGTAGTGGTCGCCGTCGCGGACGGCGGTGGTGCGGATGGCGCCGGAGTCGGAACCGGTGTCCGGCTCGGTGATGGCCATCGCGGCCCATTTTCCCTTGTAGCGGGCCAACTGTTCCTCAGACGCGACCGAGGCGATGGCCGCGTTGCCCAGGCCCTGGCGGGGCATCGACAGCAGCAGACCCGCGTCGCCCCAGCACATCTCCATCGTGCCGAGGACCAGGGACAGGTTGGCCGTCGACGCCTTGCCGGACGAGCGGCGCACGCCTCCCGCACCCGCGCCACCTCCGGACGCGCTCAGACCGTCCAGCAGGGACGCCAACGTGTCCAGTTCCTTGGGGTACGTGTGCTCCGCCTGGTCGTACTTGCGCGAGTTCGGCCGCAGGAACGCCATCGCCGCCTGGCGGGCCTGGTCCACCAGCGTGGTCAGCTTGCGGGGAACCTCGAGGTTGATCACACCAGCACCGCGCCTTCCATCACGCCCACCGCACGCAGGTCTCGGTACCACCGCTCGACCGGGTGCTCCTTCACGAAACCGTGACCGCCCAACAGCTGCACGCCGTCGCTGCCGATCGCCATTCCCTTGTCGGCGCACAGCTTCCGCGCCAGCGCCACCTCGCGGGCGAACGGCAGGCCGGCCGCGGCGCGGGAGGCGGCCCGGTACGTCAACAGCTTCATGCCGTCCAGCTCGGTGCCGATGTCGGCCACGCGGAACGCCACGCCCTGGCGGTGCGACACCGGTTCGCCGAACGCCACCCGTTCGTTGACGTACGGGATCACGTAGTCCAGCACCGCGCGACCCGTGCCCACGGCCAGCGCGCACCAGCCCAGGCGGGCCAGGCGCACGCATTCCGCGTAGTCCGCCGCCAGCAGCGCCGACGCGGGGACCGCGACCTGGTCCAGGATCACGCGGCCGGTCCCGGCGCCGCGCAGCCCCATCGCCGGCTCCGACTCGATGGTCACCGCGGACGACTCCACGATGAACAGTGCGGGACCGCGACCGTCCACATCGGCCGCGACCACGAACAGCTCCGCCGACGCCGCACGGGGAACCAGGGACTTCACGCCCGTCAGCCGGAACCCGCCC
>NZ_JBJMIE010000127.1:0-5884 GCF_045807065.1 Actinophytocola sp.
GTCACCGTCGCGGTCACCGAGCACAGGCCGCGCAGGGACGTCGTCAGCCACAGGCGCTCGTAGTCCTGACCGCCCGAGTCGAGGCACACCACCAGTGAGATGTCACCCAGCCGGTCCCGGTATGCCTCGAGGTAGGCGTCCAGGTCCGGGCTGCCGGACTCCTCGGACGTCTCCAGCAGCACCAGGCACCGCGCGTGCCTGCCGCCCGCCGCGCGCACCGCCTCGATCGCGGCCGTCGCCGCGTAGCCCGAGTACCCGTCGTCGGCGGCGCCGCGCCCGTAGAGCCGATCACCGCGGATGACGGGGGTCCACGGGCCGAGGCCGGGCGACCAGCCGCCGACAGGGGGCTGCTTGTCCAGGTGGCCGTACAGCAGCACGGTGCCGCCGTCGGCCGGCATCCCCTCCGACGCGGGCACGTCCAGCAGCACCACCGGCGTCCGGCCGGGCAGCCGCAGGGTCTCCACCGTCGCACCCGGCAGGTCCCTCGCGGCCAGCCAGGCACGGAGGTGCTCGGCGGCCGCGTCCAGGTGACCCGAGGCGGCCCAGTTCGGGTCGAACACCACGGAGACCGCCGGGATCCGCACCAGTTCCGACAGGCTGGGCAGGATGTCCGAGTCCCAGGTCCGGTTCACGGTCGAGCGCAACTGCACGTTGTCCACCCACGCGATACTGCCACTACCACAGTAGGTGATGCAGATCACTCCAGTGGGTGAAAGTATCCACCGGAGGGTCCACCACCCGTGCGAAGGAGGTGGTCACGCTGGGGCCAGGGGTCGCCGCGTGCACTCCCTAATGTCGGTTGTCCTACAGTCTTCCCAGCTCAGCGGGCTGTTGTCCGGCAAATGTCGAAGTTCGGGCCTCACGGCCACGCCGTCCCGCATGCCAGGATGGACCCGAAAACCGTCAGCGCCAGCGGCGGGAACAGAACCACCCCACCCGGGCCCGGTGACCGCCGATGGCGCGGCCGAGAGCGGACGCCACAAGCGAACGCCCGGCGCCGACACCACATAGGAGAACGCATGTCGTCCCCAGAACAGTGGACGCACCCGGAACCGGGCGTCGGACCGGCCGCCACCGCGGCCACGCCGACGGCAGAGCAGGTGATCGCGGGCTTGCGAGCGACAAGTGAGGGCGGCCCGGAGCTGGTGCAGCTCCTCACGCCGGAGGGCGAGCGGGTCACCGACGCCGAATGGGACCCCTACGTGGCCGACGTCACGGCCGAGGACCTCCGGAGCCTCTACCGGGACATGGTGCTCACGCGGCGCATCGACCGGGAGGCCAACGCGCTGCAGCGCCAGGGCCAGCTCGGCATCTGGGTGCCGCTGCTCGGCCAGGAAGCCGCGCAGATCGGCTCCGGCCGGGCGCTGAAACCGCAGGACATGGCGTTCCCGAGCTACCGGGAGCACGGGGTCGCGTGGACGCGGGGGGTCAAGCCGACCGAGCTGCTCGGCATCTTCCGCGGCACGGACCACGGCTCCTGGGACCCGATCGAGAACCGCTTCCACCTGTACACGATCGTCATCGGCAACCAGGTGCTGAACGCCGCCGGCTACGCGATGGGCCAGCGGTTCGAGGGCAAGGTCGGCGACGACGACGGCGAGGCCACGATCGTCTACTTCGGTGACGGCGCCACCTCGCAGGGCGACGTGCACGAGGGCTTCGTGTGGGCGTCGGTGTACGACGCGCCGCTCGTGTTCTTCTGCCAGAACAACCAGTGGGCCATCTCCGAGCCCACCGAGCGCCAGTCCAGGCTGCCGCTGTACCAGCGCGCCCGCGGCTACGGCTTCCCCGGCATCCGCGTGGACGGCAACGACGTGCTCGCGACCCTCGCGGTCTCCCGCTGGGCGCTCGACCAGTGCCGCCACGGCAACGGGCCGGTCCTCATCGAGGCGTTCACCTACCGCATGGACGCCCACACCACGACCGACGACCCCACCCGCTACCGGCTCTCGGACGAGCTGGAGGCGTGGAAGCTGAAGGACCCGATCGAGCGGGTGCGGGTGAACCTGGTCCGGCACGAGAACGCCGAGAGCGAGTTCTTCGAGCAGGTCCAGGCCGAGTCCGTCCAGCTCGCCGCCGAGCTGCGCGAGTTCTGCCAGAACATGCCGACCCCACGCCCGTCCCGGATCTTCTCCCAGGTCTACGAGGAGGCGAACCCAGTGCTGGAGGCCCAGCGGGACGCCTTCCTCGAGTACACCGCCGGTTTCGAGGAGCATGCGGAGCGAACAGCCGGGCACAGCGCGGGAGGTGGGCACTGATGGCGACACCTGTCATGAACAAGTCCTCCGAGGCCGTGGCCGCCACCCAGACGGTCACCCTCAGCAAGAGTCTCAACCTCGGGTTGCGCGCCGCCATGGAGGCGGACCCGAAGGTCATCATCATGGGCGAGGACGTCGGCAAGCTCGGCGGCGTCTTCCGGATCACCGACGGCCTGCAGAAGGACTTCGGTGAGCAGCGCGTCCTCGACACGCCGCTGGCCGAGTCCGGCATCGTCGGCACGGCGGTCGGTCTCGCGATCCGCGGCTTCCGGCCGGTGTGCGAGATCCAGTTCGACGGGTTCATCATGCCCGCGTTCGACCAGATCGTGTCGCAGGTCGCGAAGCTGCACTTCCGCAGCCAGGGCAAGGTCCGGCTGCCGATCGTGATCCGCGTGCCCTTCGGCGGCGGGATCGGCGCGGTCGAGCACCACTCGGAGTCGCCCGAGTCGTACTTCGCGCACACCGCGGGCCTGCGGGTCGTGTCGTGCTCCAACCCGGTCGACGCGTACTGGATGATCCAGCAGGCGATCCAGTGCGACGACCCGGTGCTGTTCTTCGAGCCGAAGCGGCGCTACTACGAGAAGGCCACGCTCGACGTCAACGCGACGCCGGAGCCGCTGTTCGCCTCGCGCGTCCTGCGCCAGGGCACGCACGCGACGCTGGCCACCTACGGGCCGATGGTCAAGACGTGCCTGGAGTCCGCGGCCGCGGCGGCCGAGGAGGGCAGGGAGCTGGAGGTCATCGACCTGCGCACGCTCTCCCCGCTGGACCTGCACCCGGTGTACGAGTCGGTGCGGAAGACCGGGCACCTGGTCGTGGTCAGCGAGGCGCCGTCGGAGTCGTCGGTGACGTCCGAGATCGCCGCGCGCGTGCAGCAGGAGTGCTTCTACTCGCTGGAGGCGCCGGTGCTCCGGGTGACCGGGTTCGACACCCCGTACCCGCCGTCGAAGGTCGAGGAGGAGTACCTCCCCGATCTCGACCGGGTGCTGGACGCCGTCGACCGCTCGCTGGGCTGGTGAGGCATGCCTGACTACAAGGTGTTCCCGCTGCCCGACACCGCGGAGGGCCTGGTCGACGCCGAGATCCTGACCTGGCACATCAAGCCGGGCGACGAGGTGGCGGTCAACCAGATCATCGTCGAGATCGAGACGGCGAAGGCGGCGGTCGAACTGCCGTGCCCGTGGGCGGGTGTGGTGACCGAGCTGCACGCGCAGCCGGGGCAGACCGTCAACGTCGGCGAGCCGATCGTGACCATCGACGTCGACCCCCGTGGGGCGGCCGCCGCACCCGAGCCGCAGGCCGAGACGAACGGGCAGGCCATGCTCGTCGGCTACGGACCGAAGGCCAGTAGCGGGAAGCGCCGGGCCCGCAAGAACGCGCCGACCGCTGCTCCTGCCGCGGTCGTGTCACCGCCGGTCGTGTCACCGCCGGCTGTGTCACCGCCGGTCGTGTCGCCGCCGGTTGCCGCGCCGCCCGTGCCGGAGCCGATCACCGTGCCGGACTCGCCGGCCGCGTTGCTGGCGCCGGCCGCGCTGGTGCCGCTGGCGAAGCCGCCGGTCCGCAAGCTGGCCAAGGACCTCGGCGTGGACCTGCGGTCGCTCGCCGCGTCGGGTGTGATCACGCGCGAGGACGTGGAACGGGCAGCTCAGGTCGCTGCGGCGCCGGTCGTGCCGACTGGTGCGGCACAGGTCGTGCCGGCTGGTGCGCGGGAGCGGCGGGTCCCCGTCAAGGGTGTGCGGAAGATGACCGCGCAGGCCATGGTCGAGAGCGCGTACAGCGCTCCGCACGTCACCGAGTTCCTCACCGTCGACGTCACGCCGATGATGGAGCTGCGGGCCAGACTCAAGGCGCACCCCACGTTCCGCGACGTGAAGATCACCCCGCTGACGTTCGCCGCGAAGGCCGTGTGCCTGGCGGTGAAGCGCACCCCGGACGTGAACGCGACCTGGGCCGGCGAGGAGATCGTCTACAAGGACTACGTGCACCTGGGCATCGCGGCCGCCACGCCGCGCGGCCTCGTGGTCCCGAAGGTCCGCGACGCGGACGCGATGTCCCTGCGGGACCTGGCGGTCGCGCTGGAGCAGCTGACCGCGACCGCGCGGGAGGGCAGGACCACGCCGGCGGACATGGTGAACGGCACCTTCACCATCACGAACGTCGGCGTCTTCGGCGTCGACACCGGCACGCCGATCATCAACCCGGGCGAGTCCGCGATCCTGGCGCTCGGCGCGATCAGGGACATGCCGTGGGTGGTCGACGGCGAGATCAGGGTGCGCAAGGTGTGCCAGCTGTCGCTGAGCTTCGACCACCGGGTGATCGACGGTCAGCAGGGCTCACAGTTCCTCGCGGACGTCGGCGCCATCCTGGCCGACCCCGCCATGGCCATCACCTTCTGACGGTTCTGGCTGTGCTGTCGGCAGGTCGAAGTAGCTGATGAGGTTCGCGGCGAACGCGATGTCGCCGCGAACCCGCACCTTGCCACGCATGAAGAGCATGGCGACGTGGACCCCGCCCGTGACGACGCGCAGGAAGTCCGCCGGCGCGAGGGTGATCGTCACGCGCGGGTCCGCGGTCGGCTCCCTGCCGGACGTGCAGACCCCGTCCTCGATCACGGTCTCGAAGCGGTCGTAACCGTCGGCGCCGTCGTGGAACCGCCAGTGCACCACGGCGCGCAGTGTCGCCGCCTTCGCCACGTCGAGGTGCTCACCCATCCGACGAAAGACCTCGTCGAACACGACGTGCCGCAGGTGCGGGTGCGCCATCAGGTCCTGGAGCTGCGTGCCGGAGGCACGGGAGACGAACCAGACGAACGTCTCCGTGCGCATGGCGGCCAGCGCGACTCCGGTGCCGGCGCGGCCGAGCATGTCCATCGTGTCGATGAGCTGCACGAACTGCTTCTCGTCGAGCAGCCGCGGATCGACCGCACGAGCGAACGCGTCGATGTCCACAGTGGCTTCGATGACCGGTTCACGCGTCATCGAAGCGCCCCGCCTGCGTCTGAATCGCATACACCACCATAACTACTCGCGGGTAACCCTACGCACGAGTCAGTTACGCTGGCCCAGGTTGAACGGCCCCTGAGGAGGATCGGTGACCGTGGAAGAGCGGCGGCGAGTCAGAAGACTCCCGCGCGAGGTCCGGGAACGCCAGATCCTCGACGCGGCGGTCAAGGTGTTCGCGGAACGCGGCTACCACGAGGCGTCGATGGACGAGATATCCGACGTCGCAGGCGTCTCGAAGCCGATGATCTACGCCTACCTGGGCTCGAAGGAGGACCTGTTCGCCGCCTGCATCCACCGCGAGGCCACACAACTGCTGGCCGCCATAGCCGCGGGCGTGCGAACCGAGTTGCCGGCGGACATGCAACTGTGGCACGGCCTGGCAGCGTTCTTCGAGTACGTCGGCACCCACCGGGAAAGCTGGCGGGTGATCCACCGCCAGTCCATCACGCAGGGCGGCCCGTTCTCGGCGGAGTTGTTGGCCATGCGCCGCCAGGCGATCAGCCTCGTGGACACGTTGCTGGTGCGGGTAGCGACCAAGGAGGGCCTGGTCGACAACGCGACCGAGTCACTGGCCGCCGCACTGGTAGGAGCGGCCGAGTCACTCGCGGACTGGTGGCTGGACAA
>NZ_JBJMIE010000128.1:0-14036 GCF_045807065.1 Actinophytocola sp.
CGCAGGCCCATGGCCGCCGCGCACGACGACTTACCCGCCACAAAGCCGCCACAGTGGACGCTCAGGCTCCTTTAGTCGATGATCCGTTGGCCGATCTGCGGGCGCTCCCGGTGCCGCCGGCACGGGGCTGGGCGGTCCGGGGTGGGGGACGGGACCATCACGTGGGCTCCGCCGCTCTGTGGCAGGGCACCACCACGCAGCTCGCGGGCCTGTACCCGTTCGTCGGTGGCTCCGGCAGCCGGGTGCGAGGCGTCCCGATTGGACACGATCTGCACACCCACGAGCCGGTCGGTGTGCACCCCGGCGACTGGCTGCGCGAAGGCCTCGTGTCCAACACAGGGCTGTGGGTCCAGGCGCAGGCAGGGGTGGGCAAATCAGCGTTCGCCAAACGACTGGGCATCGGACTGTGCGCCTTCGGATGGATGCTGTTCGTCCCCGCCGACGTCAAAGGCGAATACACCGACCTGATCCACCGTCTCAACGGGACGGTAATCAAGGTTGGTCGCGGCTTCGACGCGATCAACCCCTGGACCCGGGCCCGTTGGCCGCGCTGCTAGCCACCACGAGCGGACGACAACGCGACGCACTGCGGGAAGCCATCCGCGCCCGACAGACCGCACTGCTGGAAGGACTGCTGCTACTCGAGTTGGGCCGCACACCCACACCGACCGAACGCAACCTGCTGTCCCGCGCGCTGGATCTGGCCACCGACGCCGCACCGGACGGACAACCCACGATCCCGGACGTTCGGGCCGTGCTTGACGCCGCACCGATCGGCTTGCAACGCGCGGCCCGCGTCGATGAGAACTCCTCGCGTTACTACGAACTGATCCGCGAAGTGCTCTCCGCCTTGGACATCCTGGTCGACGGTCCACTCCGCGGGCTGTTCGATCGCCGCTCCACCGCCCGGCTCGACCCCGCCGCCCCGGCGACGTCGCTAGACATCTCGGTACTCGACGAGGAAACCGACGAGGTGGTCGCGGCAGCGATGCTCTGCTCCTGGGCCTGGGGCGCGGGCATGATCGAAGCCCGCCAAGCCGGCCACGGCCGCAACATCCTGTGGGTCCAGGACGAAACCTGGCGAGCCTTGCGCACCGGACCCGGCCTCGTCGAGCGCGCCGACCGCATGACCCGGCTCAACCGCCACAAAGGCGTTGCCAGCGTCTACCTCACCCACTCCATGGACGATCTGGAAGCCCTACCGTCCGAAGAGGACCGTGCCAAAGCACGTGGTATCGCCGCGCGCTGCGCCATCCACGTCTACGGCGGACTCCCCGCCAGCGAAGTACGCAAACTCGCCGTCACCCTGTCCTCAAGGGAAGCTGAGCTGTTGGCGTCCTGGCAGTCGGCTGGCACCTGGGTACGCGGCCAACGCCACCCCGGCCGAGGACTGTATCTGATCAAAGCGGGCGAACGTTCCGGGTTGCCGGTCCGGATGACCCTGTCCGCCCGGGAAGCGCAGCTCTACAACACCGACAAGGCGTTCGACACCACAGCCCCCGACGCACCCGCACCCGAAAACCGTGAGTTCACGGGGCGGGTGGGGAGGTCGGCATGATCCCCGGCACCCCGAACGACCGCAGGCACGCGGGCGGCGCGAACCCGGCGATGCCCTGGGTGATCGTCGGCGTCGTCGCCCTGCTGTTCACCGCCGCCGCAGCGTTGTGGACGGCCGCTCAACTCGCCGCCCCGGCAGGACATCAGGTGCCCTCGGTGGGCCGGTTGCCGGGCGTGCTGGCCCACCGCGGGCTGGTCGCAGTGCTCGGCCCCGACGGTTCACCGCTGCTGTTCTACCTCGCCGTGACGGTGCAGGGACTGCTGCTGCTCGCCGCGCTGGTCGCCGTCTGGGTGGCGGTGCGTCGGCGCCAGCCACGAGACGGACGCAGCGCCCTGGCCAACGCCGCGAACTTCACCGACCTCCAGCAGGCCGCCATGGCCAAACGCGCCCAGGGTTTGCGGCCCTCACTGGCCGGCGCTCGCACCCGCGACCTGACACCCCGGCAGATCGGCGCGGCACTGGGCGAGATCGGTGGCCGCACCGTCTACAAGAGCCACGAAGACGTCGAACTGGTCATCTGCGGCCCACGCTCCAACAAAACCTCAGCGAAAGTCGTGCCGGAGATCCTCGCCGCGCCAGGAACCGTCGTGGCCACCAGCAACAAGGGCGACGTGTGGTCCCTCACCGCGGGCCTGCGCGCGAAGGTCGGACCCACCTACCTCTTCGATCCCAACCGGATCACCTATCAGCCGCAGCGATTCTGGATCAACCTCCTGTCCTACGTGCACGACGTCGAGTCCGCCGCCAGGCTCGCCGCCTACTTCATGCGCGAAGTCGGTGACGACCCGGGTTCCGGCGGCCGAGCTGACCCGTTCTTCACCCCAGCCGCCGCGAAAACCCTTCGGCAGATCCTGCTCGGTGCCGCGTGCGCGACACCGCCCCGAACGTTGCGGGATGTCGCGCTGTGGGTGGCCA
This sequence comes from Actinophytocola sp., assembly GCF_045807065.1. Classification (GTDB taxonomy): domain Bacteria; phylum Actinomycetota; class Actinomycetes; order Mycobacteriales; family Pseudonocardiaceae; genus Actinophytocola. The sequence continues at coordinate 2,474 of NZ_JBJMIE010000128.1, forward strand.
CCCGCTCCGAGGAACCCGCCTACTACCTCGAACAAGCCGGATACCTGACCCAGGCGGCGGCGTTGCGCGCCACGCTGGAGTTGGCGCCGGAGACCCGGGGTGGCATCTACGAAGGAGTCGCGACTGCCATCGCCTGTTTGGACTCCGAGCCGCTCCTGCGCTGGGTCACCCCACCGTCTACTTGGGAGCAGCTTCCCGGCGATCCCGCCGAGATCGCGGAGTTGGATCTCTGGTCGCTGATCACCCGCCCCGGCGACGCGCATCCGACCCTGTACCTGCTGACCCGGGAAGGACAAGGCACCGGCCGTCCGCTGGTGGCCGCGATCGTGGGCGAGTTGTTCTACGTCGCCAGCCAAGCCGCCGCAGCGCGTGGCGGGCGACTCGATCCACCGATGACCGTGCAGTTGGACGAAGCGGCCAACATCGTCCGGCTGCCCGAGCTACCGGCCTGGTACAGCTGGTTCGGCAGCCAGGGGTTGATGGTCACCACCGTCCTGCAGTCCCGCGAACAAGGTAGAAGCGTCTGGGGCAAAGACGGATTCGACGCCCTGTGGTCCGCGGCCACCATCAAAACGGTCGGCGCCGGGGTAGCCGACCCAGACTTCGCCGAAGACCTATCCCGCTTGGTGGGAGACCACAAGATCGAGGAAATCTCTACCTCCTACGCTTCGGGTTCCGGGCACTCGCACTCCCGATCGCTGCGCACGGAACGGATCTACACCGCCGCCGACATCGCCGCGCTGCCCCGCACTCACGCCCTCCTGTACACCAGCGGCCGGCGACCCGGACTGCTCCGTCTCAAGCCGTGGTATGCCGAACCGGACGACGAGAAGGCCGAGATCAGCAACTACTCCGGTCAAGCCACCCAGCAGATCCAACAGGCGGCGATCGGCTACCTCGGACCCAACAACCCGGTCGCGGCAGCACTGCTCGCGGAAAACCATGCCGACAATGGAGCTGGGCAGAACGGCGGTCGGCGATGACCGCATTCGAGGAACTGACCGCACAGATCTCCGAAGCAGAGCAGCGGATCACGAATCTCGTCGCTGACGTCACGACCATTCCAGACCTCGCGGACGCGATCACCGTCCTGGTGGAGGACTTCGCGGAAATCCTGACCTCTGTCGTGAGCACCGTCGCCGACCTGCACTCCGATCTGCACAGTCGACACGAGCAGCTCGCCAGACGGATCGACGCGCTCCAAGCCGACCAATTCTCCATGGCCGAGCAGGTCCGGCTCGCCGCCAACGCCGCCAACCGCGCCGTGGTGGGGCTGGACGAGCTTGAGGACATTGTCACCGAACTCGACGAACGCTCAGGTGAAACCGCGGCCACCTTCACCGCGGCCATGCAGCAGCGCGACGTCGCGCTCGACGACTTCCTCCCACCCACTGCGGCGGCCTACTCCGCAACCGCCGCATCGCCCGGCGAAGCCGATACCGAGGAAGGGAAACAGGAACGCCCCGCGCTGGACGTCCTGTACGGGTGGGTCGCAGAGCACATCACTCCGCTCGTGCGGCGGGTCACCGCGACTGGAGAGGGCGGCGGTGTTCGCTGGTGCCGCCAGTGGTGGCTACACCACGACGCCATTGAGCGGTTCACCGCCTTGTACTTGGTTTTCGACGAATTGTCTAAAGAGGACAGTATTAGTTGGTTGTCGGCCTACTTGCGTGACCATCTTGACCCGCATCTGGCCACACTGACTAGCCCGTATGGGCCGTTCTATGCCTGCTCCCCGCAACGGCACACCGACACCGCCAACCCACTGGGCCATGCCGTGCTTGACCTGGCCGACGCCGTACTCGATCACGCGGTCAGCGAGCCAGGACCGGCGCGTTCGCGCATCACCATCACCGGCGACCTGGACGACCAGGTGGCTGGCGACACCACCGGGGGGACGAAATGACCGACACAGAAGGGATCGTGGCCGATAATGGAGCCTATGACGAGTCCCGTGACGAGCGAACCCGTGATGAGTCACGACATGAATCACTACGGGCAGATGGCCCTGGAGCACTGGCAGCGGCACCGACCGCAGGAACTGGCGGCGATCGAGGATCCGCAGAGGTTCTTCAGCGAGCTGGGCGAGCAAGTGGCGGAGACGGTGCTGACCCGCACAGACCAACTGCTGGCCAGCTATCCGCAGGTGAGCGGGTTCGTGGCGAGGGTGCAGCAGGAGCAGACGGCACGCCAGACGGCCGAGGACGAGACCCTGCGCGAGATGGTCTACACCGAGCCGAGCAGCGAGGCGACCAACCCGACGACGACCGACTAGACGATCAACGACACGATGCTGATCTAGCGTCGTTTCGCCCGCGCGGCCAGGAGGACTTCGCCCCCTCAGGCGCGAAGTCGCGGGTGGAGGCCAACCTGGCCGCGTTGCGGCTGCTCACCGTGCTCCGCACGGCTGAGCGACCCGCCGCTGCCGATGAGCAGGCGGTCTTGGCGCGCTGGTCGGGATGGGGCGCGGTCCCGCAGGTCTTCGACGAGCACCTCGACACCTACACCGCGGCCCGCACTGAACTGCAGCAGCTGCTGACCAAGGACGGCTACGACGCGGCCAGCCGCACCGTCCTCAACGCCCACTACACCGACGGCGCGCTGGTCCGCGTGATCTGGCAAGCCCTGCAGCGGCTCGGGTTCGATGAGGGCGACGTTCTCGAGCCCGGCTGCGGCGCCGGCCACTTCATCGGGATGGCCCCGCCCGGGGCGCGGATGGTCGGCGTCGAGCGCGACCCGACCAGCGCCGGCATCGCCGCCCTGCTCTACCCGCACGCCCGCGTGGTTGCGGGTTCGTTCGCCGACCTGGACGCCGACGAAGGCAGCTTCGACGCCGTGATCGGCAACGTGCCGTTCGGCAGCTTCCGGCTCCACGACCCCCGCCACAACCCGGCGCGCCATTCCATCCACAACCACTTCCTGATCAAGGCGCTGCACCTGACCCGACCGGGCGGTTTGGTGATCGCGTTGACCTCCCGGTACACCCTCGACACCCGCAACCCGGCCGCGCGCCGCGAGATGGGCGAATTGGCTGATCTGGTGGGTGCGGTGCGGTTGCCCACCAACGCGCACCGACGCGCGGCCGGCACCGCCGTGGTCACCGACTTGCTGATCCTGCGCCGACGCGAACCCGACCAGCCACCCACCGACCTGACCTCGTGGGAGTTCGCCGTCCCATACACGGTCACCACCCACGACGAAGCCAAGAACGCCGACGGCCAGGACACCGGCGCCCACGACGGTGACGTGGCTGGTGCTGAGGTTGAGGGCACCGAGACCACGATGCTGATCAACCAGTACTTCCTGGAGCATCCCGAACTGGTGCTGGGCGAGTTCCGCGCCAAGTTCGTGCCGGACCGCGGCACCGACCTGGAAGTCCTCGGCGACCCCGATGCGGCTCCCGCGCTGGAAGCAGCCCTTGCACGCATCATCGAACAGGCCCACGAGCGCGGGCAGACCCTGACTCCTGCCACCGGCCCCCGTACGCCTCGCCCCGCGGGCGAGGCTGATCTGATCGACCCGGACGCCGCGCTGTACGCGGGATTCTTGGCGGCCAAACCGGATGGCACGTTCACCCGCCGAGTCGGCCGCGACGAACAGCCCTACACCCCGCTGCCTTCCCAGGCCGACGAGCTGCGCGGGCTATTGGGCATCCGGGATCTGGCGATGGCGCTGGTCAGGGCCGAGAACGACACCCTCGATGACACGGCCGAGGTCCGCTATCTGCGAGACCAGCTCAACCGTGCGTATGACGACTACGTCGAGGTCTACGGGCCGCCGTCCCGCTACACCCGGACCCGCACCATGCTCGCCGGCTGGGCGGTGTTCAAACGCTGGTGCACCGACAACAACACCGGCACCGAGTACGAGTCGCTGCCCGCATCGCCGGACACGGTGCGCGCCTACCTCACTCATCTGCGGGACGCCGGCGTCGGGGCCGACATCCTCACCAAGCACCTCGACGGGATCGCCAAGGCCCACCAGACCGCGCACAACAAGGTGGTCGAGAAGGTTCTCGACCAGATTGCTCGCGGACGCGACGCCACGGCACGCGAGCGGGCCGCTCAGGTCGCCGTTGACTATCCAGACCAGTTTCTGGTGACCACGGGAACCGCGGACTTGCGGCTGGACCCGACGGCCGAGCGTGCTGGCCGCGAGGTGATCGCCGCCGCGGAGGAGACCACCCCCGACGAGGTCGATCTCGACGAGTTGGGGTTGCGCACCACGACGATCAAACGCCCACCGCAGGGCGGGTTCCGCGATGACCCGTTCGCCGGCGTGGTCCGCGCGCTCGAAGTGTTCGACCCCGCGTCTGGCAAGGCTCGCAAGGAAGACATCTTCTCCCAACGAGTGATCAACCCGCCCCGCCCACGGTTGGGGGCCGACACCGCCGAGGAGGCCCTGTCGATCTGCCTCGACGAGCACTCCCGAGTGGACCTGGACGAGATCGCCCGCCTGATGGGCCTCACCGACACCGCCCACGCCCGTGCCGAGCTGGGGGAGTTGGTCTTCGACGACCCGGACACCGGCGAGGTGGTATGGGCACCGCTCTACCTGTCGGGCAACGTGCGCCGCAAACTCGCCCGCGCCCAAGAGGCCGCCGAAACCGATGCGCGGTTCGCGATCAACGTGACCGCGTTAGAGAAGGTAGTCCCGCCGGACCTGGGACCGTCCGACGTCGTCGTGCAGCTCGGGTCCTGGGTCGAACCCGCCTATGTGCAGCAGTTCCTGCGTGAACTCGCCCAGGACCAGAAGGTGCGCGTGGAGCGCCCACTGCCGTCGCTGTGGGTGGTCTCCCAACGGGAGTTCACCTACGCGGCCACCGACGTGTGGGGCACCGGCCGCATGGACGCCTACCAACTCACCGAATCGCTGCTGCTCGGCGACAAGATCGACGTGTTCGACGAGTACGAATACACCCGCGACGACGGCAGCACCGGCACCCGCAAGGTGCTCAACGTCGAAGAAACCGAAATGGCCCGGGACAAGGCCACCGCGATCGGCGACCGATTCTCGGCCTGGGTGTTCGAGAACCCCGAGCGCGCTTCGGCGTTGATGCGCCGCTACAACGACCTGTTCAACAGCGAGATCCCGACCGACTTCTCTACCGCCCGGCTGACCACGCCCGGCCTGGCCGCCAGCATCGCGTTGCGGGAACACCAGATCGCCGCAGTCAGTCGCATGATCTACCAAAATGGAGTCGGGCTGATCCACGACGTCGGCGCCGGCAAGACCCTGGAGATCATCGTCGGCGTCATGGAACGCCGCCGCCGCGGCCTCACCGACAAAGCCGTGATCGTGGTGCGCAACGACTCCATCGCCGAACAATTCGAACGAGAATGGCGCCGCGCCTACCGCGCAGCCCAAGTGTTGGTCGCCACCAGCGACGACTTCACCGTCAAGAAGGGCGTCGACAAACGCGCGGAGTTCGTCGGCCGGGTCACCACCAGTTCGTGGGACACGATCATCATCACCAAGGACGCCTTCCAACGGATCCCGCTGTCCGCCGACACCCAACGCGCGTTCATCGAACGCGAGCTGGACGACATCCGAGAACTCCGTCGCCAGAACGACGGTCTCAGCAAGACCGCGGCAAAGAAGACCGAACAAGCGCTGGCCGCCGCGGAGGAGCGCCTGCAGGGCCGGCTCGCGGCCCTCACCCGGGACACCTCCGGGGTGAGCTTCGAACAAACCGGCATCGACCTCGTCGGCGTGGACGAGGCACAGGACTTCAAGAACGGGCTGGTTGTCAGCCGACTCCCCGACCTGGGCATCCCCGGCTCCGACCGGGCGATCGATCTTGACCTCAAACTGGCCTGGCTCGCCGAGCGCTACCGCCACTCGTGTGCGGTGCTCGCCACCGCCACCCCGTTCACCGGCAAGTTCAGCGAGATCTATCTGTGGCTGCGGCGATTGGGCCGCGAACTGACTCCGTTCGATGAGTGGGCCCGCAACTTCATCGTCGCCGACTCCTACACCGAACCCACCCCCTCCGGGCAGCTACGGCCGAAGATGCGCATGCGGCGCATGATCAACGAAGACGACCTGTGGTCCATTCTGCGGTTGACCTCCGACGTGCGGATGGCCGACGCATTGAACATCCCCGGCCTGCCTCGCCTACGCGAGGGCGGCGTCGAGATCATCACGGTGGACGCCTCTGTCGAGGCCAAAATCCATAGCCTCGAACTCGGTCGCCGCGAACGCGCCATCCGCGACAACCCCCGCAAGCCGGAGAAGGGCGCCGACAACCACCTGGTGATCAACCACCACGGTATGCAAGCCGCGTTGGATCTGCGCATCCGCGGGATCAGTACCGACGAGCCACAGAAGGTTGATGCCGTCGCCGACGACATCTACCAAGAGCACCTCGCCGGCGCCGAGAACGTCTACCGCGGGGCGGACGGCACCGAGCACCCGGTCCGCGGCGGGCTGATCCTGGCGTTCTGCGATGAATCCATTCCCCGTCCGGGCTGGAACTTCTACCAGGAACTCAAAGACCAACTGGTGGCCCGCGGGATGCGGGAGGAGTCGATCCGGTTCATCCACGAGGCCACCACGCCACAGTCCAAACAGGACCTGTTCACTGCCTGCCGCAACGGCGGTGTGTCGGTGCTGATCGGCTCGACCCAGCGGATGGGTGCCGGCCTCAACGTGCAGGACCGGCTGCTCGGCGGCTACGAGATCATTCCGCCCCGCGACTACCGCGCCGACACCAGCCATCAAGCCCGCGGTCGGGTCGTCCGGCAGGGCAACCAGAACGAGATCGTGTTCTGGAAGCGGGTCGTCGTTGCGCCCAGCCTGGACGCGAAGAAGTGGGAGATCGTCCGCCAGAAACACAACCTGTTCGCGCCGCTACTGGCAGCGCAGAAACCGGGCCGGCACCGGGAAGTGGACGACGACGAGTCGATCGACCTCGCCGACGTGATGGCGGCCGCCACCGGTGACCCGCGCTACACCGAGAAGGCCGAACTCGACGCCGAGTTCAAGAAACTCACCCGGCTGCACGCCGGCCACATCCGCACCCAGCAAGCCGCCCGCCTGACAGTCACCGACACCGAGAAACGCCTCCCCGGATGGCGCCGCGAACTCGACGACGCCGAACAGGTCGCCACCCGACATGTCTCCACCCGCGGCTCGGCGTTCTCGATGACGGTGCAGGGCAACACGGTCACCAAACGCATCGATGCCGCCCACCTGTTGAACGCGTTACTGCGCAACGAAATGGCGGCCACGCCCCGCACCCGGGATGGTCGTGACATCACCGTCGCCACGCTGGGCGGGTTCACCCTCACCGCACAACTGCGCCCGATGAACCAGCAGAACACCATCAACTTGGTCTTCGCCGAGGCCGGCGGCTACTTCTACGTCCCGGCCGACCACCGGGACCTGCCTGACGGGTACGGCCTGATCACCCGGCTGGAAAACATGCTGGATGAGATCCCGAAACGACCCGCCCGGATACGGTCCCAGATCGAGGAAGCCGAGACCACCCTCGCGCAGGCGCGTACCCAGATCGATGCTGCGTTCCCCCACGCCGAACGGCTCGCCCAGGTGGCCACTCGCCGCAGCGAGTTGACCGCCGAACTCACCGAAGACGATGACACCACACTCGACGCGAACGTCGACCCGAACTCACCCGCGGGCAAGGCCCGTCAGGCAAGGCTGGACAAACGCGCCCAGCAACGGGCCGAGTTGGCCGAACAGGTCCGCCTTACCGTCTTCGAGGCCGGCGGGGACGACCCGCACACCTTCGCCGACTGGTACGTCGCCATCGTCGAGGGCGTACCGACCGGGCAACGACCTCCCGCACTGACCGCGCACAAGGTGTGGCGCGAACTCGGCCGCCCCCGCCCCGACACCCGCACGATCGACCCCACTGAGGGCGCCGCGACCGCTGACTCCGTCGACGGTGAGGACGCCGGGTCGCCGGCACTGGAGGTGCCGCCCGAACTGGCCTGGCTCGCCGAAGCCGCCATGGTGTCCACAGTGGCCACCCGCTGGCCCACCCTCGACGACGCGGTCGAACACCTGCGTCAGGTCGAGCCGCTGCCGCGGTACCAAGGACTGCCTCAGATCTGGGAGGCCGACCACGACACCTTGATCGAGGAGATCACCACCGCACGAAAAACTCATCTCTCACCCTCGGGCGCGCTCATCGCCTACAAAGTCAAGTCACTCCACACCGGACGGCAGGCCTGGTACGTCGCGCACACCGGGAGCGGGGCACAAATCGGTGACCTCATCACCGACAAAACCTTCGACACGGCCACCGCCTCACGCAACGCCGCCCGCGCAGCGATCATCCTGCCGGACGAGATGATGCCCCGCTACCTGTACGCACTCGAGCACCGCGCCGACGCCCACGGGCAACGTGTGGACTGGCGCCAGGACTTCGCCGGGCTACGCACTGCGTTGGCCGAGTGGACGGCCCCGCTGCCCGTCGACGTCGTCGGTCGCTTCCGCGACGCCGACCAACCCGCCGAATCAGCCAGCGCACGGACTCTGCACGCACTCGCGGTACTCGACGCGACCGCCCCCGACCCACTCGCCGCCGCCCTGACCGGCGAACTCGTCCGCATCACCCGCTGGGTGATCCCCACCACCACACACACCATCACCCATAGCGTCGGGCAACGCAGCGTCGCGCCCCTACGCCGGGCACTGGACGCGGCCATGGCCGATCGCTTCCCGGAGGAATCCGGGAAGGACAAGGCGCTGCGCACGGTGGACGAGGACACCAGCCGCGTGCTCATCACCACCGCCTTGTGGGGCTTCGGCGCCGACCCCCACCAGGCAATCGACTTGCTTGCCGCCCGCATCGACGCACTCCAGAACCAGCACAGCCCGCAACCGACGCTGCCGGCCACCCGGTTGCAGGACCTCGTACTGCACATCGCCGAACTCCACACCCCCGAACCCACCGAACTCGAACGCCTCCTGCATGCCACACCCGGCACCCGGCTGGTCGCCGCCCCACCACCAGACAGCACGACAGAACCCACACACACCTGGGAAATCACCGGCCCCGCCGAGCCCATCGAAGACACGCACGACGGTCCTGCCGCTCGCCTTCCCATCACCCTGCACCTCGACACCGGGGACTCGGCACGCCTGCACGGCACCCTCACCATCGACCCCGTGTCATCACACCCCGTGGTGATCACCTACCACCGGAACCAACCCGACGCCGCCGACATCCGTGTCCCGACCCCGCTGCTGTTGCCTGCCCTCGCGGCCGGACGGTGGATGGTGGTTGACCCCGACCAGCCCCTACCCACAGCGATCGACGAGATCCGCCAACAGTCCCACCGCGCCGCGCACGCCTACCTCCACCCCGCCGACCAGCCCAGCGACAAGATCGTCGACCAGCCCGGCGGCCCACAGGCAGGCGCGAATCCTGTCGTGGACTCGACCGTCACCGAACCGACCAGCCCGTCCGAGGCACCCGCACACCAGCCGTCGAGCAAGCCACCCAACGATCCGTCGACGGAGCCGTCACGGGAGCCGTCGCGGGAGCTGCCGCCCAGCGCTGGTGGCACAGCCGACGTACCGGCCCCCGCCGCCGGCCCATCTGTGGTGTCCGGTCAGCCCTCACCGAAGCCCCTGTTGGAGAACAAGTGGGGCGAGTTCGCCCCGCACGCACCCGTCGCCTATCACGACGACGGGCCAATCGGCATCGCCGTCCACGCCATGGCCGCCGACGCCCACATGGACATCGACGGCGAGCCATTGGCCAACCTGCTGGGCAGACTCGCGACCGATGTCGTCATGGGACGGCGCACCGCCCAAGACGGACTGGACACCATCAAAGCCCTGGTGGGGAGGCTCCCGCACACCAGCCGCGCCTATGCCGCCCTGGAGCGGGCCGTGCAGGACCTGGACACACCCGACACGCCGCGCCCGGAGCTACCGGACACGACACCCGAACCGCTCCGCAGGCTGGTTGACGCCCTGCACGCGGTCCCGATCGTCCGCGCCGAACCGGACACCGAACTCATCCCTCTGCTCACTGTCCTGGACCAGTTCGCCGACGGTGAGATCAGTGGCATACGGCTGATCGACGCGGTGAAGCGGCTCGCCAATCGGCGGCACGAAAGCTTCGGCGATGTCGGGAAGTTCGAGATCGACCGCGCCATCCGCGCCGCCGTGACCGCGCTGAACGACCTTCCTCGCGCGGCACTCACGCCACCCACCGGCGCCGATGTCGTGTCGACGGCCTCACCGCGCCCACCCAACCACGATCAGCAACACGCTGCCGGCAGCGCATCAACCGACGCTGACCTTCGGGCCGGTGAGCCCTCGGTCGACGAGCCAGTGGTTGATGAATCGGCGGGCGACCTGTCGCTGACGGCCGCGAGCGTGTCCGAATCGACCGGCCAGGCCGGCGATGCGGCTGACGACCAGCGGCGCGAGCCCCAGGATGCCCAGCTGCTGGCGTCATCACCCACCGGCCAGGCCGGAGACGACCAGCGAGAACCCGACGGCGACCAGGTCCCAGCGGAAATCGAACACGACCGTCACTCCGACAGCCGCCCCACCGCCAGCACGACCACGGTCCCAGGAACCACCGGGCCGGCGCCGACCGACGCGGTTGAGGAGACCGGCGACAGTCAGCTCGTCGACTCCGCAGTGGGCGATGGCGTGGGCGGTGGCGAGGTGACCACCACAGACACCGCGACCGAACAGCAGCCGGCGGCGTCCGACAACATGGCGGACACCAGCAGCGCCACGGACCTCCCCGCAGACGCCCGGGTTCTGACCGTGCATTTCTCCCACCACCACGGCGTTCTCCTGCTCGGCACCGATAAGTCGGACCAACTCGGCCCGCGGCTGCGGCAAGAACGGGCCGGGTGGAAGCACAGCCGACGCATCACCGGACCTCACGGCGAAGCTGGTGCCTGGTACCTGCCCCAGACCCGGCAGCAGAACCGGACCGGCCAGCAACTCCGCGACTTCCACCGCCGGCTCACCCAGCGACTCACCAGCGCCGGACAGGCACTACTCGACCGAGGGTTCACCGTCCAGCTCGACCTACACGACCTACCCGACCAGGTAATCCGGGACCTGCAGGACTGGCTGCGTCGCACGCAGCCCACCGCGGAGAAGACTCCGCAGAGCATGGCGACGACCGCGCGTATCGCCGCAAGGATCGTCCACTACCAAGCCCGGATCGGGCCACTGACCCGCGAGATCCCGGACACCGTCATGGCCCAAGCCTGGACGGAGTTCACCGCCGAGCACCTGCACCAGCGCACCCGCACGGAACGGTTGGCCGGGCGCCGACAGGTGCTGGTCGCCACCCTGCCGGAACCGAGCTCGACAGGCGACGCCCTCGCGCTGCGCGCCATCCGAACCGTGCTCGGCGACGAACGCCAAGCCAGCGCCGTCGCCTACGACCTGCGCGACTACTTCCGCACGGACGGCAGCGAGGATGTGGGCGACGTGGTGGGCCGCATCGCCGGCTACGCGACGGCACTGCATGCCCGCACCAACGACACCGACGAGTTCGGTCGGTTCCTCACCGCGACCGACGCCATCGCGGTGGTGGACGCGCTGGCCGACG
>NZ_JBJMIE010000129.1:0-4426 GCF_045807065.1 Actinophytocola sp.
AGACACGAAACTCAGAACCCAGCCCTCCGCAACTCATCCAACAAAGCCGGCTTCCGCGCATACCGAACCCTGAGAGAACCAACGAACTCAACCACCGACACCCCACACCGAGAACCCACCTCCGCCAACTCCCGCAACAACACCCCACCCTCCCGATAAGCCTCCCGCCCACCCTGCTCCAAACACGCCGACACCAAACCCTGATACGCCATCACCACATCGGCAGGCTCGGTCAACCCCCACCGCCGAGCCACCTCCACCCCCACACACCCGTACTTGACCGCCGCCGCCCAGGCCTCGGCCACCTCGTCGTCATCCAGCAACGCCCCGACCAGCTCCGCCGGCGCGGCCGCCAGCACGGCCAGCGCCCATGACCGCAACCCCGACCACACCTTCACCGCCACGGCCGTCTCCCGCAGCAACCCGTAGCAGTGCCGGGTCGGCGCCTCCCGCAGCGCGGCCTTGCGCAGCTCCACCGCGTCGTCCCCGCGCTGTCCATCCACATAGGACGCGACGAGCAACTCCGTCAGCGCCACGTCCCGCGTCTCGCCCACGCCGCGCTCGGCCCACCGGATCGCCTCGTCCAGGCGCCCGCCACGGCGCAACACCGCGACGATGTCCCGGTAGGCCTTCGCGGCGGGCAGCCCGTCGGACAGGCAGTCGACCATCGCGTCCACGTCCCCGGTCGCCTTGGCCAGCTGCTCCCGCATCGCCCGCAACACGGAATGGTCGGCGTCGTCGTCCAGCGCGTGCCACGCGTCGTTCACCAGGGTTCGATACGCGGCAAGGCCGGCCTCGCCCAGCGGCTCCGCGAAGTCGCCGATGTCGATGGTCGGCCACGTCGTCCACGAGAGCCGCAGCTGGAACAGCCAGGTGGCGAGCTTCGTCGGGTTCGGGCGGGCCGCCGTGCACGCCCGCGCGTACAGCTTCACCGCCCGCCGGCACACGCCCGCGACCGTGCCCACCGGGTCGTCCACGGCGCCGACGGCCGAGGCGAGCAGCTCGACCGCGTGCCGGGCGAGGGGTCGGGCCTCGGCGGCGTGGCCGGACTCCACGAGGTCGTGGACCGTGTCGAGCACGTCCTTGGCGCGCGTCGCGTAGTCGCCGTCGACGAAGCCGCGGACGCGCAGCGCGGTGTCCAGCTGCCGGCGCAGCACCGCGACCTGCGGCGCGCCGTTCGCGCCGGCACGCAGCGTCAGCTGCCGGTACAGCGCCGGGTCGCGGTTCGCGTGCTCCAGCAACAGGTCCACCAGCTCGCGCTGGTCCAGCGTCCGCAGGTAGGCGCCGAGGTCGGCCGACGGCGCGCCCGACCCGTCCGCCAGCACGACCAGGCCGACGGCGACGCAGTGCTTGCAGAAGTTGCCCTCCAGGCCGAAGGGGCACTCGCACTCGGCGACGAGCGAGTCGTTCTCCCGGCCGAGCCAGACCTCGTAGACGTCCTTGCCGCGCACGCTCGCCCGCACGCCGAGCGCGGTCGGGCGCAACTCCCCCACGGCGTCGACGTACTCCCGCCCACGGCGGAAGGAGCCCTCGCCGGCGGCGGCACGCAGATCGTCCTCGGTGAACCAGGCCATGCGGGAATCAAAGCGCACGCCACCGACAATTTCGACAACGCCCGGTCAGCGGGGCAGCAGCAGGAACTTCGCGATCTGTTCGCCGAGCCGCTCGCCCGCGTCCTCCTGCAGGAAGTGGCCGGCGCCCTCGATCGTCGGGTGGTCGATGCCCGCCGCGCCCGGGACGTCGGCACGCAGCACCTCGGCCATGGGACCGGTGATCGGGTCGCTGTCGCTGAAGGCGCAGAGGAACGGCTTGTCCCACTGCCGCAGCACCTGCCAGGCCGCCAGGTTGGCGGGCGACGCCGGGTCGTCCAGCGACACCGGCACCAGGCCCGGCATGACCCGCGGGGCCACCTTGTACTCCTCGGTGGGGAAGGGCGCGTCGTACGCGGCCCGCACCTCGTCGGAGAGCGGCGTCCGGCAGCCGGACTGCACGAACCGGCCGACGTCCAGCACCGGTGCCTTCTCCACGGCGCGGCGGAACTGCCACCACACGTCCGGCATGCCGTGCTCGCCGGTCGGCAGGCCGGTGTTCGCCGCGACGATCCGCGCCACCCGCTCCTGGTGCTCCGCCGCCACCCGCAACCCGATGAGACCGCCCCAGTCCTGCCCGACGACCGTGACGTCCCGCAGGTCCAGCGCGTCGAACGCGAACGACCGCACCCACTCGACGTGTGCCGCGTAGGTGTGCGCGGACGCCGGCGGCTTGTCCGAGCGGCCGAACCCGATCAGGTCGGGCGCGATCGCACGGATCCCGGCCGCGGCGAGCACCCGCATCACCTTGCGGTACAGGAACGACCAGCTCGGCTCGCCGTGCAGCAGCAACGCGACCGGCCCGTCGACGGGTCCCGCCGACACGTACGCCATGCGCAGGCCGTCGACGGACACGTACTCCGGCTCGTACCCGAAGTCCGGCAACGAGACGAACCGCGAGTCGTCGGTACGCAGCACCATGCCGGTCAGCCTACGACTCGACGAGGGGCACGACCGGGGCCTGCTCCTTCGACAGCGGGATGTTGAACCGCTGGGCCAGGTAGGACGCCAGGTCGTGGAACAGCGGCGCCGCCGACTTGCCCTCCGGCGGACCGCCGACGTAGTGCGGGCGGTCGAGCACGATGCCCACGACGAACCGCGGGGAGTCCGCCGGCAGGATGCCCGCGAAGGTGATCCAGTAGTTCTCGTTGCTGTAGCCCGAGCCGTCGTCCTTGGCCTGCTGCGCGGTGCCGGTCTTGCCGGAGATCTGGTAGCCGGGCAGCGCGGCGGGATACCCCGTGCCGTTGTTGAGGCCGCCGCCCTTCTGCGTCACGGCGCGGAACATGTCCCGCACGGTCTTCGCGGTCTTCGCGTCGACCACGCGTACCGGCTTCGCCTTCGGCTCGGGGATGCGCTTGCCGTCCGGGGTGACCCGCGCGGCGACGATCCTCGGCGGCACGCGCACCCCGTCGTTCGCGACGGTCTGGTACATGCCGGCCATCTGCAGGACGGTCATCGACAGGCCCTGGCCGATCGGCAGGTTGCCGAACGTCGAGCCGGACCACTGGTTGCGCGGCGGCACCGACCCCGGGCTCTCCCCCGGCAGGCCGACGCCGGTGCGCTTGCCGAGGCCGAGCTTCCTGAGCAGGTCCGAGTAGCGGTTCGGCCCGCACTCCTGGGCGAGCATCAGCGTGCCGACGTTCGACGACTTCGCGAAGATCCCGGTCGTGGTGAACTGCTGTGCCGGGTGGTTCCACGCGTCGCCGATGGTGCGGTCCGAGACCTTGATCGAGTCCTTGACCGTGTGCGTGTCCAGCGGCGAGGTGATGTTGTAGTCGATCGCGCAGAGGGCCGTGACGACCTTGTTGACCGAGCCGGGCTCGTAGGCGTTGGTGACCGCGACGTCGCCGAGCAGCGCCTGGTCGGAGTTCCAGTCGGGCTGGCTCGGGTCGAACGTCTTGTCGTTGGCGAGCGCGTAGACCTCGCCGTTCCTGGCGTCCATGATCACCGCGCTGCCGCCGTGGGCCTCGGACTTCGCGACGTACGCGGAGAGCGCCTGCTGCAGGTAGTACTGCACGTCGGAGTCGATGGTCAGTTCGAGGTCCGAGCCGTCGACCGCCGGGCGCACGTCCCGCTCGGTGCCCGGGAGGATGACGCTGTTGTTGCCCTCCTCGGTCGCGGCGACCTGGTGGCCGGGCGTGCCGGCGAGCTCGTTGTCACGCAGCGACTCCAGGCCGACGAGGCCGTGCAGGTCGTGCTTCTTGGGGTCCGGGTCGTCCGTCCGCCAGTTCGCGACGCCGATGATGTTGGCGGCGGTCGACTTGCCCGGGTACTCGCGCTCGGCGCGGTACTCGGTGACGATCGACGGGAACTCGTCCTGGATCTCCCGGGCGACGGCCGGCTCGACCTTGTCGGCGATGTAGACGAACGTCTTGTCACTGCGCAGCTTGCCGAGCAGGTCCCGCTCGTCGATGCCCAGCTTCCGCGAGATGCCCTGGGCCATCCTGGCGGTCTCGGTGTCGAAGTTGAGCGGCGTGCCCTTGACCTCGCCGTCCTTGAGGTTCTTGTTGAAGGTCGCGATGGCCTTGCGTGCCGCGCGGGGCTGGTAGGCGAGCGCGCGGGACTCGACGCTGAAGGCGAGGTCGACGCCGTTGCGGTCGGTGATGGTGCCGCGCTTCGCGGGCAGGTCGATCTCGGTGGTGCGCTGCCGTTCGGCCTTGGCGGCGAGCGCCTCGGCCTCGAACCCCTGGACCTGGACGAGCTTGAGCCCGGCGGCGACGAGCGCCGCGATGAGGAGGAACCGCACCGTGACGACCCGGACGTGGTGGTTGGCCGGCCGCACCCTGCGCGGCAGCCGCCGAGGCCCCGCGGCCCGCCGCGGCGACGGCGGCACGGGC
>NZ_JBJMIE010000130.1:0-4844 GCF_045807065.1 Actinophytocola sp.
AGAAGCTCAAGGCGGCCGGCTTCAACGCCACCTCGATCTACTTCGACTGGGCGTACCACTCCCCCGCGCCCG
Source organism: Actinophytocola sp. (assembly GCF_045807065.1). GTDB lineage: Bacteria > Actinomycetota > Actinomycetes > Mycobacteriales > Pseudonocardiaceae > Actinophytocola. Next base: position 73 of record NZ_JBJMIE010000130.1, read on the forward strand.
GCGTCTACGACTTCACCGGCGTCCGCGACGTCGACCGGTTGCTCGACATCGCCGAGGACGTCGGCCTCTACGTGATCGCCCGGCCCGGGCCGTACATCAACGCCGAGGCCGACGCGGGCGGCTTCCCGGCCTGGCTGACGACCCTGAGCGGGAAGGCCAGGACCAACGCCGACGACTACCAGGCGGCGTGGGAGGACTGGTACGACCACGTCAACGCGATCATCCGGCGCCACCAGCTGACCGACGGCGGCGGTTCGGTGGTCCTGTACCAGATCGAGAACGAGTACGACGGCCCCGACGCCGCGTACATGGAGGAGCTCAAGGCCGCGGCACGGGCGGACGGCATCACGGTTCCCCTGTTCCACAACGACAAGGGCCGCAACCTGCGGTGGGCAAGCGGTCCGGGCGCACCGGACCTGTACGGCACGGACACCTACCCGGCGGGCTTCGACTGCAACCGGACCTCGTTCCCGGCCGTGACCGACTACCGCTTCCTGCGTCCTGGCGTCGGCGACCGGCCGTTCGTCTGGGGCGAGTTCCAGGGGGGCGCGTTCGACCCGTGGGGCGGCCCCGGCTACGACCGCTGCCGCGCGATGACCGGTCCGGCGTTCGAGCGGATGTTCTACGACAACAACATCGAGAACCAGTTCACCGTCCACAACATCTACATGACCTACGGCGGCACGAACTGGGGCTGGCAGTCCGACCCGAACGTGGTCTACACCTCCTACGACTACGGTGCGGCCTTCGACGAGCAGCGGCGGTTGACCGAGAAGGTGCCGGTGCTCAAGCAGCAGGCGTACCTGCTGGCGTCGGTCGAGGACCTGCGCGAGACCGACGACGTCGGCCAGCAGGCGGGTACGGACCCGGCCGTGCGGGTGTGGGTGAAGCAGAACCCGGTCACCGGGGCGCGGTTCTACTTCGTGCGGCACCAGGATCCGACGTCGGCGGCGCCGGTGTCCACCACCTTCACCGTCGACGGCACCTCCTACACGCCGACGGTCGCCCTGAGCGGGCGGGACTTCAAGATCCTGGCGGCCGGCTACGACATGGAGCGCCAGCGGCTGGTCTACTCCACGTCGGAGATCATGGCGCACCTCGACCTCGGGGACCGCGACGTGGCGCTGCTGCACGGACGCGCGGGTGAGCCCGGCGAGACCGTGCTGCGCTACTCCAGCGAGCCGTGGGTCGAGGTCGTCTCGGGTGACGTGACGGCGACCTACTCGAACGGCGATCTGCGGCTCAGCTACGTCCACAACGGACTGGCGCGGGTGCGGGTGCACGGCGGTGGGCGCCCGCCGCTGGAGCTGTTGCTCGCCGACAGCGACACGGCCTCGACGTTCTGGCGCGTCGAGACGTCCGACGGCCCCGTCCTGGTCCGCGGTCCGTACCTGGTGCGCTCGGCGTCGCGGCACGGCTCGGGCCTGTGGCTGCGTGGTGACACCGACCGGACGAGCCCGCTGGAGGTGTTCGCGCCGCGCGGGGTGCGGTCGGTGTACTGGGACGGGCGGCCGGTCCACTCCGGAACGGTGCCGGGACCCCGGCCCGTCTCGTTGCCCGCGCTGACCCGCTGGCAGTACACCGGCGACGTCCCGGAGACCGAACCGTCCTACGACGACAGCCACTGGGTGGCCGCCGACCACACCACGACGAACAACCCGACGAAGCCGGCCACGCTGCCGGTGCTCTACACCGACGACTACGGCTTCCACTACGGCGACGTGTGGTACCGCGGGCACTTCTCCGGCGCGTCCGCGTCCGCGCTGACGCTCACGGCCGGCACCGGACGTGCCGGCGTGTGGTCGGTGTGGGTGAACGGCGGCTTCCTCGGCACGGTGAGGACCGGTACCGCCAGCGGCAACCAGAACTCCTCCGCCACGTTCGCGCTGCCTCCTTCGTCGCCGCGTGGCGACAACGTCGTGGCGGTGCTCGTGCGCGACATGGGCCACAACGAGGACGGCGGCAGCAACGACAACCACAAGGCGCCACGCGGGTTGCTCGCGGCGAGCGTCACCGGCGCGGACGGCCCGCTGACGTGGCGGATCCAGGGTGGACGGCCCGACCGGCTGCGCGGCCCGATGAACAACGGCGGCCTGCACGGCGAGCGGGTGGGCTATGCCCTGCCCGGGTTCCGGCCGAAGGGCTGGTCTCCGGTGACGCTGCCGCACCAGGACACCACGCCGGGTGTCGCGTGGTACCGCACGACGGTGCGGCTCGACCTGCCGCGGAACGCGGACGTCCCCGTGGGACTGCGGTTCACCGACGATCCCGGGCGGCACTACCGGGTGCTGGTCTTCGTCAACGGGTGGCAGGTGGGCCAGTACGTGAACGACCTCGGGCCGCAGCGGGTGTTCACGCTGCCGGAAGGGATTCTGAGACACCAGGGCACGAACACGATCGCGCTGGCGGTGTGGTCACAGGACGGGACCACGGGCGGGCTCGGTCAGGTCGACCTGACCGCACTCGGCAACTACGCGACAGCGCGGTAGTTTCCGACGCGGCTTTGCGTAGTCTGGCGCGGTGACCGAACCGGAGGCCGAGGGCAAGCGGGTCAGCTGGGCGGAGCTGTTCTTCGACCTCGTGTTCGTGTTCGCCATCACCCAGCTCGCCGCGTTGCTGCACCGGGACCACGGCTGGGGCGGCGTCGGCGCCACCGTCGTGCTGTTCCTGCCGATCTACTGGGTGTGGGTCGGCACGACCATGCAGGCCAACCGGCGCGACCTGGACCGGCCGACGGAGCGGATCGCGATCTTCTTCGTGGCGCTGTGCGGTCTGGTGATGGCGTTCGCGGTGCCGCACGCCTACGACAACCGGGGGCCGCTGTTCGCCGCCGCGTACTGGGCGGCGCGGCTGGGCTACGGGGTGTTCGCGTTCCGCGGGCAGCTGCGGTACGTCCAGCCGTTCAGCGTGAGCATCGCGTTCACCGGCCCGCTGCTGGTGGTGGGTGCGCTGTTCGACGGCCCGGCGCGGGAGATCCTCTGGCTGGCCGGCGCGCTGATCGACCTGGCGATGCCGTCACTGCTGCGGCGCAGGCTCGCCAGCATGCACTTCGACGCCGGTCACCTGACCGAGCGGTTCGGCCTGTTCGTGCTGATCGCACTGGGCGAGTCCGTGGTCGCGGTCGGTGCCCCGGTGGCCAACTCCGGCGAACCGGTCGGCGTGGCCACCCTGTGCGCGGCGATCGCCGCCTTCCTGCTGTGCTGCGCCCTGTGGTGGGTGTACTTCCACTTCGCCAACGACGCCATGCGCCACGCGCTGACCGTCGCACCCGTGCAGCTGACGATCACCCGGCACGTCCTGTCCTACGGGCACGTCGTGTTCATCGCCGCGATCGTGGCCATCGCGGTCGGCATGGAGGAGACCGTCGCCGCGCCGACCCACCGCCTGGGCTGGGCGTACCTGGGCCTGCTGTACGGCGGCACGGCGATGTTCCTCGCCACCTTCGGCTACACCCGCTGGATGATGTTCCACCTGGTGTCGACGACAAGGCTGGCCGCCGCGGCCGCCGTGCTCGCCCTGCTGTCGGTCGCCTGGGCCCTACCCGCACTGGGCGCGATCCTGCTGCTCGCCGCCGCCCTGGTCGTCCTGAACGCGGTGGAGCTGGCCCGTGTCCGCCGCGCGGCCCGCGCCTGAGCCGGCTAGCGCCGGTCGCGCCGGTCGCGTGGATGGCGGCCGTCGCGGCGGCCGCGGTGGCCGTCGTTGTGGTCGCCGAGGCGGCCGAAGAGGCCCAGCAGGGTTGGGATCAGCAACCACACCGGCCAGAAGTACTGGAGGTGGCCGGAGCTGAGGCTCGTGATCAACCAGATCGTGGTGCAGACGAGGAACACGCCGCCGAAGCCGCCGAACCACGCCCGCACCAGCTGGCCCGACCGCGAGGACGGCACCGGCGGCGCCGGGTGGGGCACGGCCGGGTGGGCGACGGGCTGGGGCCGGGCGGTGACGGTCGCGCCCGGCAGGTCGTCGAGCAGGCCGTTCAGGTCGCCGTAGGTCTTGGCCGCGTAGGCCTTCTGCAGGCGCTCGTCGTACTCGCCGAGGTCCAGGCGGCCCTCGTCCAGTGCCTGCTTGAGTTTGTCCGCCACTGCCTGGCGATCGGTGTCGCCGGCGCGCATCTCGTCCCGCCCCATGGGTGCCTAGTGTGGCAGGCGGGCGTCCGGTTGTCCCCGTTCAGCCCTTGTCCATTCGGAACTGCCACACGTCGAGGTAGTCGGCGCGGAAGCCGGCCTCGAAGTAGGACAGGTAGAACACCCACATGCGACGGAAGGTCTCGTCGAAGCCCAGCGCGGTCACGTCCGGCCACCGCTCCAGGAAGCGGTCGCGCCAGGTGCTGAGCGTCCGGGCGTAGGACGCGCCCAGCGAGCGCCGTTCGGTGATGCGCAGGCCGGTGTGCGTGGCCACCTGGCGCTCGATCTCCGGGATCGACAGCAGCTCCCCGCCGGGGAAGATGTACTTGTGCGGCCAGCCCTGCGAGCTTCTGGTCGCGAGCATCTGCCGGTGCGGCATGGTGATCGCCTGCAGGCCGAACCGGCCGCCCGGCTCGAGCACCCGGTCCACCATGCCGAAGTACTCCGGCCAGTGCTGGTGCCCGACCGCCTCGATCATCTCCACGCTGGCCGCGGCGTCGTAGGTGCCGGTCTCGTGCCGGTAGTCACGCAGCTCCACCCGCACCCGGTCCGCGACCCCGGCCTCCGCGATCCGCCGCCGCGCCAGCTCCTGCTGGCTCGGCGAGATCGTCAGCGACGTCACCTCGGCGCCGCGCCGCGCGGCGCGGATCG
>NZ_JBJMIE010000131.1:0-24506 GCF_045807065.1 Actinophytocola sp.
CCAGTCGGGCATCGGCACGAACGAGCGGTTCGACCTCATCGACCGGGGCAACGGCGAGGTCTCGCTGCGTGCCAGGTCCAACAACTCCTACGTCACCGCCGAGAACGCGGGTGCCCAGCCGCTGGTCGCGAACCGCACGGCACTGGGGCCCTGGGAGACGTTCCTACTCGTCCGCAACGGCGACGGCACCGTCAGTTTCCTTGCCAGAGCCAACAACCAGTACGTGTGTGCGGACAATGCGGGGGCCGCGCCACTGATCGCGAACCGAACCGCGATCGGCCCCTGGGAACAGTTCGATCTCATCACCAACTGAGGAGAATCATGACGCACAAAGAAGTGCGGCGGCGATCCCTGCTCGTCGCGGCCACCATGGTGACGGCCATGGCGGTCGCGACGCCCGCCGCACAGGCCGGCTCGGTCATCCCGGCGAGCGACTACCAGCAGGTGTCGCTCGCCAGCGGGGCGGCCGAGCTGGGCGAGCCGATGTCGCTCGCGGTGCTGCCGAACCGCTCGGTCGTGCACACCGCGCGCGACGGCACGGTCCGGGTCACCGACGCGGCCGGCAACACCAAGGTCGCCGGCAAGCTGAACGTCTACACCCACGACGAGGAAGGCCTGCAAGGCGTCGCGGTCGATCCCGGTTTCGCCACGAACCGGTACATCTGGCTGTACTACTCACCTCGGCTGTCCACACCGGACGGGGACGCACCGACCGAGGGCACGCAGGCGGACTGGAACACCTGGAAGGGCGAGCTGCACCTGTCCCGGTTCACGCTCAACGCCGACGACACGCTGAACCTGGGCAGCGAGAAGGTCGTGCTGGCGGTGCAGAACGACCGCGGCCAGTGCTGCCACGTCGGCGGCGACATCGACTTCGACGCCGCCGGGAACCTCTACCTGACAACGGGTGACGACACCAACCCGTTCCAGTCGGACAGCTACACCCCCATCGACGAACGCACGAACCGCAACCCGCAGTTCGACGCGCAACGCAGCGCCGGCAACACGAACGACCTGCGCGGCAAGCTGCTGCGCATCCACCCGCAGGCCGACGGCACGTACACGATCCCGGCCGGCAACCTGTTCGCGCCGGGGACGGCGGGCACCCGGCCCGAGATCTACGCGATGGGCTTCCGCAACCCGTTCCGGATGAGCGTGGACAAGGCCACCGGCATCGTCTACCTCGGCGACTACGGTCCGGACGCGGGTGCCACGGACCCGAACCGCGGCCCCGGCGGCCAGGTCGAGTTCGACCGCATCACCGCGCCCGGCAACTTCGGCTGGCCCTACTGCACCGGCACGAACACCTCGACCGAGACCTACAACGACTACACGTTCCCGTCCGGACCGTCCGGCGCGAAGTTCGACTGCACCACCGGTCCGACGAACAACTCGTTCCGCAACACCGGCCAGCAGAAGCTGCCGGCGCCCAAGCCGGCGTGGATCAGGTACGGCGGCGACAGCGGCACGCCACCGGAGTTCGGTGGCGGCTCGGAGTCGCCGATGGGCGGCCCGGTCTACCGCTACGACGCCAACCTGAACTCCAGCGTCAAGTTCCCGCAGTCGCTGTCCGGCCGGTTCTTCGCCGGTGAGTACGGCCGCCAGTGGATCAAGGCGGTCGAGGTGACGGGCAGCGGCGGGGTCGGTGACATCGGCGCGTTCCCGTGGACCGGCACGCAGGTGATGGACATGGCGTTCGGTCCGGACGGCGCGCTGTACGTCCTCGACTACGGCACGGGGTCGAACAACCAGGCCCTGTGGCGCGTCGAGTACATCGGCGGCACCAACCGCAACCCGGTCGCGAAGGCGGCCGGCACACCGACGTCCGGCCCGAGCCCGTTGAACGTGACCTTCTCCTCGGCCGGCAGCGCCGACCCCGAGGGCGGCGCCCTGACCTACCGCTGGGTCTTCGGCGACGGCGGCACGTCCACCGCGGCGAACCCCACCCACACCTACACGACCAACGGCAACTACACGGCGACGCTCACGGTCACCGACCCGCAGGGGCTGACCGGGTCGGCCAACGTGCAGATCTCGGCCGGCAACACCGCGCCCACGGTGAACCTGACGACCCCGGCGAACGGCCAGCTGTTCTCCTTCGGCGACACGGTGCCGTTCGCGGTGAGCGTGTCCGACCCGGAGGACGGCGCGATCGACTGCAACCGGGTCAAGGTCACCTACCTGCTCGGGCACGACCAGCACCAGCACCAGATCACGCAGAAGACGGGCTGCTCCGGCTCGATCGCGGTGCCGGTGGACGGCGAGCACGACCCGTCGGCCAACGTGTTCGGCGTGTTCGACGCCGAGTACACCGACAACGGCGGCCTCACCACGCACACCCAGCGGATCCTGCAGCCGCGGCACCGCCAGGGTGAGCACTTCGCCTCCCAGCAGGGCATCCAGCTCGCCGCGCACGCCGGGGCCGAGGGCGGCCAGACGGTCGGCTTCACCGACAACGGCGACTGGATCTCGTTCACCCCGTACGTGCTGGGCAACGTCACGTCGGTCACCGCACGCGTGGCGTCGGCCGGCCCCGGCGGGACGCTCGAGGTGCGGGCCGGGTCCGCGACCGGCACGCTGCTGGGCACCGTCGCGGTGTCGCCGACCGGCGGCTGGGACACGTTCACGAACGTCTCGGCGAACCTGAGCGCCGGGCCGACGGGCAGCACCTCGCTGTACCTGGTGTTCAAGGGCGTCACGGGCCAGGGCAACCTGTTCGACCTCGACGCCTTCACGTTCGGGACGAGCGGCGGTTTCTCGTCCACTGTGGAGGGTGAGGCGTTCACCTCACAGTTCGGCGTCCAGGCGGCCGCGCACGCCGGGGCGAGCGGCGGCACCACGCTGGGCTATATCGAGAACGGCGACTGGGCGGCATACTCGGGTGTGAACACCGCCGGTGCCAGGAACTTCTCGGCCCGGATCTCGTCGGCGGGCGCGGGCGGCACCATCCAGATCCGGTCGGGCTCGCAGACCGGCACGCTGCTCGGCACGGTCGCGGTGCCGGTCACCGGCGGCTGGGAGACGTTCCAGAACGTCTCCACATCGTTGTCCGGCAACGTGAGCGGGCCGCTGTTCCTGACGTTCACCGGCGGGACCGGCTCGCTGTTCGACATCGACACGTTCACCATCTCCGGCTGAGAGGCCCTGCCATGGCTCACAACATCAACCGCCGCGCGGTGCTGCGCGGCATCGGCGCCCTGGGTGTCGGCGTCGGCGGCACAGCGCTGTTCCCGTCGGCCGCGGCGGCCGCGCCGCTGACCCGGGTGCTGGTGTTCTCCAAGACCGCCGGCTTCCGGCACGACTCGATCCCGGCCGGCATCGCGGCGATCCAGCAACTCGGGAGCCAGAACGGGTTCGCCGTCGTCGCGACCGAGGACGCCGGCGCGTTCACAACGCAGAACCTGGCCCAGTACCAGGCCGTCATCTGGCTGTCCACGACCGGGGACGTGCTCGACGCCACCCAGCAGACGGCTTTCGAGTCCTATGTGAACGGTGGCGGTGGGTACGTCGGCGTCCACGCTGCGGCCGACACCGAGTACGACTGGGCCTGGTACGGCGGCTGCGTCGGCGCGTACTTCCTGTCCCACCCCGCCCAGCAGCAGGCGAACGTCATCGTCGAGGACCGCACCAACGACTCGACCGCGCACCTGCCGGCGACCTGGAACCGGTTCGACGAGTGGTACAACTACCGCACCAACCCACGCGGCAGTGTGAACGTGCTCATGCGCCTGGACGAGTCGTCCTACAGCGGCGGCACCATGGGCGCCGACCACCCCATCACCTGGTGGCACGACGTGGGCTCCGGCCGCGCCTGGTACACCGGCCTCGGCCACACCATCGAGTCCTACTCCGACCCCAACTTCACCCGCATGCTGCTGGGCGGCATCCGGGTCGCCGCCAAGGCCGTGCCGTCCGACCCCGGCACCGGACCGGTGCAGACCGGCGTCTTCTACCGGCTCGTCGCACAGCACAGTGGAAAGCTCGCGGACATCGCCGGTGCGGGCACCGCGGCCGGCGCCCGGCTGCAGCAGTGGTCGGCGACCGGTGGTCTGAACCAGCAGTTCGACTTCCTCGACTCCGGCGGCGGCTACTACCGGATCCGGGCCCGGCACAGCGGGCTCGTGTTGCAGGTGGCCAACAACAGCACCGGTGCGGACATCACGCAGCAGGCGGACAGCGGTGCGACGAGCCAGCGGTGGCGGGTGGTCGACCAGGGCGGCGGCGTGGTCGGTCTCGTGAACCGGCAGAGCGGCCTGGCCATGGACGTGTGGGGGGTGTCGACCGCGGACGGCGCCCGGATCTCCCAGTGGACCTCGACCGGCGCCACCAACCAGCGCTTCCAACTCCAGCGCGTGTAGGAGCCCGCGATGAGACGACTACTGTCCGCCGCACTGTCGATGGCGCTGGTGCTGTCGCTCGCGGTCGGCGCCGTGCTCCTGACGGCCGGCCCGGCGGCGGCCGCCACACTGACCCGCGTCACGAACTTCGGCAACAACCCCACCAACCTCGACATGTACGTCTATGTGCCGGACAACGTGGCGCCGCGACCGGCGCTGCTCGTCCTCGTCCACTACTGCGGCGGGTCCGCGAGCGCGATCGTCAACGGCAACGGGCACGACTTCGTGACGGCGGCCGACCGCTACGGCTACGTCATCGTCGCCCCGGAGGCCACCCGCGACGGGCACTGCTTCGACGTGTCCACCCGGGCCGGGCTCACCCGCGACGGTGGCAGCGACTCGACGGGCATCATGTCGATGGTCGCCTGGACGCGGCAGCGGTACAACGTGGACCCGGCCCGCATCGTCGTCAGCGGCTTCTCCTCCGGCGCCATGATGACCGACGTGCTGGCCGCGGAGTACCCGGACGTCTTCGCCGCCGGCGCCGCGTTCTCGGGCGTGCCGGCCGGTTGCTTCGCCACCACCGACGGTTCACTGTGGAACAGCCAGTGCTCCGGCGGGAACATCACCAGGACCCCGCAGGAGTGGGTCGACACCGCCCACGCCATGTACCCCGGCTACTCGGGCGCCTACCCGCGGATGCAGCTGTGGCACGGCGACCAGGACACCACGCTGGCCTACCACAACTTCGGCGAGGAGATCAAGCAGTGGACCGGTCTCCACGGCCTGGGCCAGACGCCGGCGTTCACCGACCACCCGCAGTCGAGCTGGACCCGCACCCGCTACGGCGACACCAGCACCAGGGCCACGGTCGAGGGCATCAGCATCGCGGGCACCGGACACACCCTGCCGCAGGCCGGCATGCTCGCCTACGCCATCTCTTTCCTCGGGCTGGACACGGGAGGTAGCACCGGGGGCGGCGGCGCGTTGCGGGCCGTGGGCGCCGGGAAGTGCCTGGACGTGCCCGGCCAGACGACCACGAACGGCACCCGGCTGCAGATCTGGGACTGCCACGGCGGGACGAACCAGCAGTGGACCCGCACCGCGGCCGACGAGCTGACCGTCTACTCCGGAGGCTCGACGCGCTGCCTGGACGCCGAGGGTGCCGGCACGACCGCGGGCACCGCGGTGATCATCTGGGCCTGCCACGGCGGGAGCAACCAGAAGTGGCGGCTGGGCACCGACGGCTCCGTCACGGGCGTGCAGTCCGGGCTGTGCCTGGAGGTCGCCGGCGCCTCGACCGCGAACGGCGCCGCGGTGCGGCTGGCCACCTGCACCGGGCAGAGCAACCAGCGCTGGACGCTTGGCTGACCCACCTTCAACGACGAAAGAGGGTTATCGATGATGAGCAGCTCACCCCCGCGACGCCGCCTCCGGTCGGCGGCGGTCGCACTGACGACCGCCGGCCTCGCGGCGTCCGCCCTGGTGCTGTCCACCGGCACCGCCGAAGCGGCCAGCACGCTCGGCGCGGCGGCGGCGCAGAGCGGCCGCTACTTCGGCGCCGCGATCTCGGCGAGCCATCTCGGCGAGTCCGCGTACGTGAACACGTGGACGAGCGAGTTCAACGGCGTGACGCCGGAGAACGAGACGAAGTGGGACGCGACCGAGCCGTCCCGCAACTCGTTCAGCTACGGGAACGCCGATCGGATCGTCAGCCAGGCACGCAGCGCGGGCATGAGGGTCCGGGGGCACACCCTGCTGTGGCACAACCAGCAGCCGGGTTGGGCGCAGGGCCTTTCCGGCAGTGACCTGCGGTCGGCGATGATCAACCACGTCACCCAGGTCGCGACGCACTTCCGCGGTCAGATCTACGCGTGGGACGTGGTCAACGAGGCGTTCGCCGACGGCAACGGCGGCGGCCGGCGCGACTCCAACCTGCAGCGCACCGGCAACGACTGGATCGAGGCCGCGTTCCGCGCCGCCAGGTCCGCCGACTCGAACGCCAAGCTCTGCTACAACGACTACAACACCGACGGCATCAACGCCAAGAGCACCGGCATCTACAACATGGTGGCCGACTTCAGGAACCGCGGCGTGCCGATCGACTGCGTCGGCTTCCAGAGCCACCTCAGCTCCAGCTCCAACCTGTCCAGCTACCAGGCGAACCTGCAGCGCTTCGCCGACCTCGGCGTCGACGTGCAGATCACCGAGCTGGACGTCGGCGGCTCCGGCTCCGCGCAGGCCAACGTGTACCGGCAGGTCGCCCAGGCGTGCATGGCCGTCTCCCGCTGCACCGGCATCACCGTCTGGGGTGTCACGGACAAGTACTCGTGGCGCTCGAGCGAGACACCGCTGCTGTTCGACGGCAACTACGGCAAGAAGCAGGCCTACACCGCCGTGCTCGACACGCTCAACAGCGGCGGCGGGAACCCCGGCGGTGGCACGGGATTGTTGCGCAGCGCGGCCTCGAACAGGTGCCTGGACGTGCCCGGCTCGTCGACCACGGCCGGCACCCAGCTGCAGATCTGGGACTGCCACGGCCAGACGAACCAGCAGTGGGTCCGGACGTCGGCCAACGAGCTGACCGTCTACACCGGAAGCTCGCTCCGGTGCCTGGACACCGCGAACGGCGGGACCAGCGCGGGCACGGCGACGGTCATCGCGAACTGCAACGGTGGCAACAACCAGAAGTGGAACGCCAACTCGAACGGCACGATCACGAACGCCCAGTCCGGGCTGTGCCTCGACGTGAACGGCGCCGCGACGGCGAACGGCACCACGGTGATCGTCTGGACCTGCAACGGGCAGGCCAACCAGCAGTGGAGCGGGCCGACGAGCTCGTACACCGGTGGCAGCGCCGCGACCCTGCCGTCGCACTCGAGCGGAGCCCTGATCGTGCCGAAGCCGGACTCCACGCACGACATCGCGGGCGTCAAGGCTGACGGGAGAGGAGTCGCGTGATGGCGAAACGCAGGTCCTGGCTCGGATCGGTCGCGGTAGCGGCTCTTCTCGTCCTCGGCGGGGGCGGCATCAGCGCCGCCGCCCCCACACCGGGCGAGGTCAGCACGGCGGCGGCGACCGCCGGGTGCGGCGCTGCCCCGACGTTGGCGAGCGGCAACCACACGATCCAGAGCAGCGGCCAGAACCGCACCTACATCCTGCGGGTGCCGGCCAACTACGACAACAACCACCCCTACCGACTGATCATCGGATACCACTGGCTGGGTGGCACGGCCAACGACGTCGACTCGGGTGGGACCGACGGGTACAACTGGTCCTACTACGGCCTGCGCCGGCTGGCGGACAACGCGAACAACAGCACGATCTTCGTGGCGCCCCAGGGCATCAGCAACGGCTGGGCCAACTCCGGCGGCCAGGACGTGACCTTCACCGACGACATGCTCAGGCAGCTCGAGGCGGGTCTGTGTGTCGACACCACACAGGTCTTCGCCGCGGGTTTCAGCTACGGCGCCGCCATGAGCTACGCCCTGGCCTGCTCCCGGGCCACCGTCTTCCGCGCCGTCGCCGTCTACTCCGGCGCGACGCTGAGCGGATGCAGCGGCGGCACCCAACCCATCGCGTACATGGGGATCCACGGCGTCAGCGACACCGTGCTCAACATCTCGCAGGGACGGGCCCTGCGGGACACGTTCGTCAGGAACAACGGCTGCACCGCCCAGAACCCACCCGAACCGGCGCCCGGGAGCCGGACACACATCCTGACCGCCTACTCGGGCTGCCGCGCCGGGTACCCGGTCGTGTGGGCCGCGTTCGACGGCGGCCACACCCCCGGCCCCATCGACGGCTGCAGCGGCTGCCAGGGCTGGCAGACCTGGACCTCGGGCGAGGTGTGGAAGTTCTTCACACAGTTCGGCTCCTCCACCCCGTCCCCCGACCCCGTGGAGATCGGGGTGAACTACCGGCTGGTGGCCGTGCACAGCGGGAAGTTCGCGGATATCGCCGGTGTGTCGACCGCTGCGGGTGCCTTGCTGCAGCAGTGGTCGGGGACCGGCGGCCAGAACCAGCAGTTCGACTTCCTCGATTCCGGTGGTGGTTACTACCGGATCCGGGCTCGGCATAGCGGCTTGGTGTTGCAGGTGGCGAGTTCGAGCAGTGGTGCGGACATCACGCAGCAGCCGGACAGTGGTGCGACGAGCCAGCAGTGGCGGGTGGTCGACCAGGGTGGTGGCGTGGTGAGCCTGGTGAACCGGCAGAGCGGCCTGGCGATGGACGTCTGGCAGGCGGCGACCGCCGACGGCACCCGCATCTCCCAGTACACCCTGAGCGGCAACCCGAACCAGCGCTTCCAGCTCCAACGAGCCGCGATCGCTCAAGCCCGTGCCGGGACGCGGTGATTCTGACCGAGGACTCGACACTCACCGGATTCGCGACCCAAGGCCCACGCCCGAGCTGCACTCGGGCGTGGGCGTCGCCGTGGCAAGACCAGCCGGACGCCCCAGCGCTGCGGAGAAGACCGCCGGGCCCCGAGCCCACCTCCTGTCTGTCCGATGCCCCCACCCCGAGCCGCCCTGTCCTACGTAGCGATGAACACGGTCCCGGAACACTGGATCCCGTTCATCCCGGTCCACGTCGACCACGACAACCGAGCACTCCCGCCGAGTGAGCGACCGCAATGCCGTAGCATCGGAAATGTCTGTTTTGTCGACCTGAGGGAGCCTACTGTGGGCATGTTCGACGCCATCCGCGAGAAGGTCGGCGAGCTGCTGTCCGGCGCCACCGAGAAGATCGGCGACCTGACAAACGTCGAGAACCTGTCCCAGCCGATGACCGACAGCGCGCACCAGGCGACCGAGCAGGTGACGGACACGGCCCAGAACCTGAGTGAAACGGCAACGGGAGCGGCGACGGACCTGTCGACTCCGATCACCGACGCCGCAGACACGGTGACGGGCACCCTCCCGGACCTACCTGAGCCGTACCGCCCCTGACACCTGAACATCGTCCTCAACCACTGAACGACGCCCATTCCCACGAGTACGGCCAGCAACCCTTCGTCGAGCTACGCCGGCGCTGGAACTGGCCAGCGTCGGCTTGACGATGACCGGCCAGCCGACGCGGTCGGCGAAGGCCAGCACCGCGGGCTCGTCGTGCACCATGGCGAACTCCGGCACCGCCACGCCCGCCTTGGACATCAGCGTCGCCATCAGGTACTTGTCCCGGAACGGCAGCAGCTGGTCGGTCCATGGCCCCGGCACTTCCCACTTCTGCCGCAGGGCGGCGCCGACCAGAAGATCGTCCTCCTTCAGCGCCACGATGCGATCCGGCGCCCCCGTGCCGGGAGGCCAGGCCGTCCACCGCGGCGCTCACTTCGGCCAGGTCGTCGGTGACCACCTCGGTGCCTCGGCGGGGATGGCGGACAGCCCCTCACATAGGTGACGCGGTGCACCCGATGGTCGACGTATCGGGAATTCCGCGTAGTGCTCCGCCCACCGGTTGATGATGACGATGCGTTCGGCGTCGCCGAGTGACGTAGAAACTCCCCACCTCGCAGGACGGTTAGCTCGCGCGAACCCGTTTCGAGCCGCGTCCAACCACGATCCAGGCCAGGACCGCGACGATCACGCCGAGGCCGCCGACCGAGACGAAGCCGGCGTTCGCGCCGCCGAATTCGAAGGCGGCTCCGGCGAGCGGCGCGCCCAGCGCACTGCCCGCGCTGAGCGCGGACCCATAGAAGCTCATGACGACCGCCTGGCTGCCGGCGCCGGCCTCGTGGCTGGCGGCGTTCGCCGTCGCGGCGAACCCCGGCGCGACCAGTGCCGCGGCCGGGATGATCGCCAGTGCCAGCAGCCACCACTGCGGCCCGGCCAGCCCCAGGGGCATCGTGGCCACGGCCAGCAGGCCGATCATCAACGGCACCGGAAGGCCACGGGGCAGGGCCCCGTACAGCAGCCCGCCGAGCAGCGAGCACACTGCGCAGCCGAAGAGCACCACGCCCGTCCACGCGAGCTGATCCGTGGACCGCAGCGTGCCGACCACGACGACCTCGTAGCCCGTGACGATCGCGCCGGCCGCCAGCGAGCAGGCCAGCACGGCGATCAGCCGGACGTTCAACCAGCTCCGCTTCGGCGACGCGCCGGCGGCCGGCGCGGCCGAATCACCGGCCCGGCCGACGCTGGGACTGAACACGGCCAGGGAACCGCAGCTGACGATCAGGGTGAGACCGAGCACGACCAGCGCGACGTTCGTCGACGCGGCCGAGGTGACCAGCACGGCGATGACCGGCGCGATCATGATCGAGATCTCGGTGATCACCGAGTCGACGGCGAAGGCCGTGTGCCGGTGCTCCTCGGGGACCAGCCCGCCGATGGCCAGCCGGACCACGGTCGACCCCGACACCAGCAGCAGCCCCGAGACGAGCGCGCCCGCCGCGAACAGCGGGAACGACAGCAGCGGGGCCAGGCACCAGAACAGTCCCTGGGCCACGGTGACGATCAGCAGCGACGGCCGGAGGCCGTAGCGCTGGATGAACCGGCCCTGGACGGGCGCGGCGACGGTGACCCCGGCGGTCCACACCGCGATCACCAGACCGGCCTGCGCGTACCCGCGATCGAGCGTGGTCGCCACATGCAGGGTCAGGATGATCGGGATCGCCACGATCGGCAGCTTGGCCAGCAGGCCGAGCGCCATCACGATGGGGAAGCCCTTGACCGCGAACACCTTCTGGTACTTGGCAAGCTGCACCCCCGGGATCATGCCCGACCGCCGTCGACCCGGGCATATCAGTACCGCCGCGAGCGCGTCGACGGCGATGTCGATCTCCGCGCGGGTGATCACCAGCGGCGACGCGATCCGGAGGGCCGAGCGGTAGTCCTTGCACAGCACGCCGTGCTCCAGCAGCGCCTCGGACACCTCGCGTCCGGGCCGGCCGCCGTCCGCGATCCGCGCGCTCGCCCACAGACCGGAGCCGGTGACCTCGCTGATCCCGTCGAGTTCGGCCAGCCGGGACTGCGCGTAGGCGCCAAGCTCCCGGGACCGTTCCTGGAACTCCCCGGTGGCCAGCAGCTTGACCACCGCGCAGGCCAGCGGATTGCCGCCAAAGGTCGAGCCGTGCTCACCCGGCTTGAGCACGCCGATGACATCGGCCCGGCCGACCACCGCGGACACCGGCGTGATCCCGCCGCCCAGCGCCCTGCTACTCACCGCGGCGAGCACATCCGTCGCGACGGCTGATGACGTCGGCTGGACGGTGGGGACGGCCGCGACGACCTCCCACTCGTCCTCGCCGATGTGTTCGGCGATGGCGACGTTTCCGCCGGCGTCGAACACGACCGCTTGGTCGGCCTCGCCGTCGCCGTCGGTGAACACGTAGGTGGTGCCGTTCTGACCGGCCACTACCGCGGTGTCGTTCTCACCGTCACGTCGGTGTCGCAGGTGGCGGGGCCGGCGTTGCCGTCGGGCACGTTCCTCCTCGGCCGAGGACGGATCGATGAGGTTGGAGATATGGTCGACGTCCATGGAGCGCCCTCTGTTGGGAGGCCGTGAGGCAGGTGCTCTGCCGCCGTTTGGAGTGATCGTGCCCGTGATCGGTCCCCGACCATCCTGTCCTGAGTGGACCGTAGCCCTCCATGAGCCGGATCATTCGTTATGTAGGACGGTCGCGATGGGTGTTCGTGCCGCGCTTCGAGCGGGGATCAGGGCGCCGAGTGCCGCGATGGCGATTCCGGCCAGTGTCAGCACGGCGAGTGTCGGCGCGTGGTAGACGTTCAGGACGAAGTCGAAGATGTCGGACTGGGCTGCCCGCATCATGGCCGGGGCGATCAGTTGGTGCGCGGCGACTCCAAGCGGGACGCCGATCAGTCCGCCGACCACACCCAGGGCGCCCATGGAGGTCACCATCATCATCGTGACCTGGCGTGGCGTCATCCCGATCGACTTCAGCATGCCGAGGTCGCGGCGACGTTCGCGGGCGTTGAGGACGACGGTGTTGAAGACGCCGAGTGCCGCGACGGCGCCGAGCACCACGGTCAGGAGGGTGGCGGAGCCGATGAGGACCGTGGCCTGGCCGGAGGTGGTGTCGCGCGGCGGCAGGGCCTCCAGGCCCGGGTCACCGGCCTCGACCGCGTCCAGGTAGGGCTGCTGGTCGGTGCCGGGTTCGAGTTGGACCGAGTAGCTGTCGGCTCGGGTGTCCGGTGCGAGACGGGACAGGGTGGCCCAGTCGGCGAAGATCGTGTCGGCGTTGTTGGTCAGGACGACGCCGACGATCCGCAGCTGTGTGCGCTGCCCGTTGAGTTCCACGGTGACGGTGTCGCCGAGCGCGAACCCGCGCTGGTTCAGGAACCGGGACGGAACCGCCACCTCGCCGGCGCGGTCCGGCCACTGTCCTTTCACGACCTGGGGGCCGAGATCGGCGGTGTCTCCCCGGTAGAAGTCGACCCAGGCGCTCTGCTTCCCGCCGACCACGTGGACCGTCTGCTCCGACACCGCCGCCACGTGCGCCGCGCCGGGCAGTGAGCGCAGCAGCGCCTCGTCTTCGTCGTCGCTCAGCTTCGGCGGTGTGCCGGCGTCCTGCACCTCGGGCGGCATGCCCGGTGGGGGCCCCGCCTGGAACTCGATCCGGTCGGGATGTACCGGTCTCATCGCTTCCCCGTACGCGTTCACGGACATGGTCACACCGATCGCGAGTGTCACGGTCGTGACGCCGAGGACGACGGCGGCCAGAGTCAGCACGCTGCGTGCCGGGCGAGCTAACGGCATCCCGAGGCCGAGGCTGACCGAGCGCGGCAGCCAGGTGCCGGACAGCCAGCGCTGGACCCGCAACGCCCGTCCGGCGCGGGGCGCGCTGCCCGCGCTGATCGCCGCGGCAGCCGGCAGCCGGCGTGCGCGTAGGGCGGACATCAGGGCGGCCAGGGCGACCACGGCCGGCATTCCCAGCAGGGCGACGGCGTCCACCCACGGGTCGATACCGATGCCGCTCGTGCCGAAGGCCTGGAACGTGTCGGCCAGCATCGGCCGCGCGACGAGGTTGCCGAGGACGGTGCCGAGCACGCAGCCGATGGCCGACGGGACGGTGACCACGACGAGGTAGACCGCCATCACCTGGTTGGGGGTGAAGCCGAGTGCTTTGAGCACCCCGATGTGCCGGAACCCGGACACGACCGCCCCGCTCGCCACGTTGGCGACGATCAGGACTGCCACCGTGAGGCCGAGGACACCGAAGACGACCAGGAAGGGGATGTATATCCCGACCTCGGAGGTCAGCTGCTGCTTGACGGTGAGGTAGGACTGCGTGCCGAGCACGGCCTTCGCCGGCAGCCCGGCGGTCACCGCGGCCTGGCCGGCGCTGATGTCCTGTGTCGTCGCGGCGGGGGTGAGGCGGTACAGCATCTGGGTGGCGGTCGGATGCAGGGCCGTCAACTGGTCGGGAGTCACCCAGGCGTCGGCGGTGGCGCTCACGGAGTAGGCGAAGCCGACGACGGTGAGCGCGGGGCGCCCTGGGAGCGTGATCCTGGTGCCGAGATCCATCACGTCGGTGGCGCCGGGGACGAGGTTCAGGACGATCTCGCCCGGTTTGGTGGCCCACCGGCCCCGCCACACGGTGACCCGGTCCACCGTGTCGCCGGGCTCCGCGCGTCCCACCGTGGTCAGCGCACCCAGGTACTCGTACTGGCTCGTGGAGGTGTCGAGGGTGACCTGGCCGAACGGCCCGGCCACCGCCGCGACCACCGGCACCTCGGCGGCCCGGGTGAGCTGGGTGTTCGAGACGAGGGTGCGGTCGAACGCCACGACCAGATCCGCGCCGCTCTGCTGGGCGTGGGCCCGGTCGATCGGGGCAGAGGAGGACACCAGCAGTCCGAGCGCCAGTACGAGGGTCCCGGTGGAGATCGCGACCACGACACCGATCACGATCGTCTGGATCCTGCGGCGCCGCACCGCGGCCCGCGCTACCCGCCACATGGCGCTCACGGCATGCGCTCCAGACTTCTCTCCCGCGCGACCTGACCGTCGACGACTTCGAGCACGCGGTTGGCGCAGCGGGTGGCGAGCCGCTCGTCGTGAGTGACCAGCAGGAGGGTCTGCCCGATCTGGTTGAGGTCGAGCAACAGGTCCATCACCTGTTCCCCGGACCGGCTGTCCAGCGCGCCGGTGGGCTCGTCGGCGAGCAGGAGGGCCGGCCGGTTCATCAGGGCCCTGGCGACCGCGACCCGCTGCCGCTCCCCGCCGCTGAGCTGGGCCGGGTAGATGTTCCTGCGGTCGGCGATACCGAGTTCGTCGAGCAGTTCCAGCGCGCGGGTGCGGGCCTGGCCGGCTTTGGCGCCGGTCAGTTGTGCGGCCAGCGCGACGTTGTCCAGCGCCGGGAGGTCGTCGAGCAGGTTGAAGAACTGGAAGATCATGCCGATCCGGCGCCGGCGAAAGCGGGCGAGGCCGGTCTCGTTCAGCCGCCCCAGGTCCTCGCCGTTCACCACCACCGAGCCGGACGTCGGCCGGTCCAGCCCCGCCACCATGTTCAGCAGCGTCGACTTGCCGCTGCCCGACGGACCCATCACCGCGACGGCCTCCCCGCCGCGGATCTCCAGCGAGATCCCGTCCAGGGCGACCGAGTCGCTGTACTCCTTGCGCACCGCGGTCATCTCCACGACCACATCCGCTGTGCTCTCGTCACTGATCACAGTCGGCAATCCTGCGGCAGCGGCGCGGAGAAGGCATCATGCCGTGGAGGTAACCGTTCGGGCGAGGTCATCCCGGGGATGTAGGCGCTGCACCTGGGGGGTGACGCGGAGCCCTGCACCTACTGGGACAGTGGTGCCGTGTGGGAACTGGTTGTCGCGCTGGCGGCCTGCGTGGTGGCCGCGGTGCTCGCCGCCCGGCTCGTCCGCGCCCGGCGCGCGTTCGCGCACGCGCTGGAGGAGCGCGGCTGGCTGCTGGAGCGGGAACGGGAGAGCGCGGCGCGGAGCGCGGTCGACGCCGAGCGCGCCAGGATCGCGC
The DNA here is from genome assembly GCF_045807065.1 of Actinophytocola sp. Classification (GTDB taxonomy): domain Bacteria; phylum Actinomycetota; class Actinomycetes; order Mycobacteriales; family Pseudonocardiaceae; genus Actinophytocola. Next base: position 15,282 of record NZ_JBJMIE010000131.1, read on the forward strand.
GGGACCTGCACGACATCGTCAGCCACAACGTGAGTGTCATGGTGGTCCAGGCCGGAGCGGCGCGCCGGGTGCTCGCCACCGAACCCGACCAGGCCGCGGTGGCGCTGCAGGCGGTCGAAGCGGCTGGGCGGGACACGATGAGCGAGCTGCGTCACCTGCTCGGCGTGCTCGCGCCACCGGCCGACGGTGACGAACAGTCCGACCTGTCGCCGCAGCCGAGCCTGAGCAGGCTCAGCCCGCTGATCGACCGCGTCGCGTTCGCCGGGCTGCCGGTGGAGGTCCGCATCTCGGGTGAGCCCCGGCCACTGCCCTCCGGTGTGGATCTCACCGCCTACAGGATCATCCAGGAGGCACTGACCAACGCGCTCAAGCACGGTGACGGGCGCCAGGCGGAGGTGACAGTGCGGTATGCCGATCACTACCTGAGGGTCGAGGTGTTGAACACCGGCCCCAGTGTGCTGTCGAGTGGCCGGGCCGCCCCCACGCGACCGAACCAGACAGGGGAGGGACGTGGCCTGCTCGGGCTGCGGGAACGCGTGGCGGTTTTCGGCGGCGACCTGGACGCCCGCCGACGACTCGGCGGCGGGTTCCGGGTCCGGGCCCGCATCCCGCTGGAACGGCCATGACCGAGCCCCAGCCGCGCGTGGTCATCGCCGACGACCAGGCTCTCGTGCGCACTGGCTTCCGCATGATCCTCACCTCGGGCGGCATTCACGTCGTGGGCGAAGCAGCCGACGGTGTCGAGGCGGTCGCGGCCGTGCGGGAACTGCGGCCGGATGTCGTGCTCATGGACATCCGCATGCCGTCGATGGACGGCTTGGAGGCCACCCACCGCATCCTGGAGCAGTTTCCCGACTGCCGCGTGCTCATGCTGACCACTTTCGACCTCGACCGCTACGTCTACGACGCCCTCGCGGCCGGTGCCAGCGGCTTCCTGCTCAAGGACGTCACCCCCGAGCACCTCGTCGCCGCGGTGCGCCTGGTCGACACCGGTGACGCCCTGCTCGCACCGTCGATCACCCGGCGGCTCGTCGAACGCTTCGCCGCCGGCGACCACGGACCGGACCACGCATCGCGACCACCCGCAGTCCACCGGGACCTCACCGCCCTGACCCCGCGCGAACGGGAAGTACTGACCTTCATGGGCCGCGGCCGCTCCAACGCCGAAATCGCCGAAGACCTCACCCTCAGCGAGGCGACGGTCAAGACCCACGTGGCCCGCATCTTCGCCAAACTGGCCCTCCGTGACCGCGCCCAAGCCGTCGTCCTCGCCTACGAGACCGGTCTCGTCTCACCCGGCGACACGACCGAAACACCTTCGCCGGGCACCTGAGCGCCGACGTCGTGGCGTGCCCACCACCGGAGCACGACCAGCAATCCCAGATCCAGCACGACCATCGCCCGCTCCACCAACCCGGCCGGCATCGCCGGGAACACCCGTGGTCAGCGTTGTCACTGTTTGCCAGCCGGTGCGAGGTGTGCCTGGATCCGCGCGACTTCGGCCCGCAACGCGCGGATCTCGGCCAACATCTGGTCCGATGCAATCCGTTCCGCGGCGTGCCGATCCTCAGTCGCCACCACCTGCCCCAAGGGGGACATCGATTTAAGTCCAGAGTGGACTGCCATTCTCGGTGGACGTGAGAACGCCGACCGGATGCTGGCCGACCTCAGGTGACGTCGCGGCGCACGGTGGTGGTCAGCGCGACGGCGGCGAACACCGCAGTGTAGCCGGCGAGGACGAGTGCGCCACCCCACTGGGGGAGAACTCCGTTGGTTGCCATGGCGTTGAGGCCCATGCCGGCGCGGTTGGGCAGCCACCGGCCCAGGCCGCTGATCAGGTTGGCGACGGTGGTCTCCACCAGGACGATCCACACCAGCGCGATGACGACGGCGACGGTGAGGTTGCGGACCAGCGCCGAGGCTGACGCCGACCACCGCGTAGGCGAGGTTGAAGGCCACGATCCCGATGAGGATCCGGTCGGCGCCCGCGGCGGCCAGGTCGAGGGTGCCGCCCTTCGCGGTGGTCCAGATCGCCGTGGTGGCCGGCCGGTGAGCGCGCTGACCGCGCCGAACAGGACGCCGACCGTGCCGTAGGCGGTGAGCTTCGCGATGATCACCGGGCTGCGGGTGGGGGTGGCCAGGTAGGTGTCGGTGATGCTGCGGTGCCGGTACTCGCCGGCGACGGCGGTGATGCCGAGGACCAGGCTGAGGATGGCCGAGGCGATGCCGGCGTGGACAGCAGGGTGCCGACCCCTTTCGCGGTGTTCAGGTCGGCGGTCCCCCCCACCGCCAGACCGGAGACGCCGGCGACGATGAGAGCCTGCTGGATGGCCAGAATCAGCCAGGTGACCCGGACGGTGCGAAGCTTGGTCCACTCGGTGACGATCAGTGTGCGCACGGGGTTCTCCGTCAGGCTCTGGTGAGTTCGAGGAACGCCGCTTCGAGCGACGGGTTGGTCTCGGTCAGGGCGGTGCAGCCGGCGTCCGCGCCGTCGCGGAGCAGGGTGCGTAGCCAGGCCACGCCTTCGGGTCCAGGCCGTTGGCGGGTTCGTCGAGGACGAGCACCGACGGGTCACCGAGACACACGACAGCCGGTGATCACTGCCATGCTCACCAAACGCGGGGCCGTGCCGCTGGCGTCCTCGAACTGACAGACAGGCCACTACGGCGCAGTGTTCGTTCGCCGCGGCGCCGGCAAGACCCCGTTACGTGGCGCATGCGGGCGGAGGAGGCCGCGGACATCGCGCTCGCCGTGTTCAGCCCGGATACTCACCGCCTGCTGGTCGACGACTGTGGCTGGCGCGATGGCACACGTGGGCCATCGACGCCCTCGTCCGGCAATTCGCCGATTTCGCCGCTGTGTAACCTCGGTTGCGTCGGCGGGCTGACGAGGCGGTGGGCGAGTGCGGCGGACGTTGGTGGCCGGGGCTCTGGTCGCCGTCGTGGCGGTCACGGTGGTGGTGCTCGTGGTGAACCGGAACGCGCCGGAACCGCCGCGGTTGCCGTTGCGGGCGACCGGTGAGGTGGAGTTGCCCGTCGACGGTTCGCGCTTCGACTACGCGGGACTGGACGCGGCCCACGGGTTGCTGTTCGTCGCGCATCTCGGCGCCGGCGAGATCATCGAGGTCGACGTTCGGGCGCACAAGGTGGTGCGGGTGATCCCGAACGTGTCACAGGTGCACGGGGTGATCGTGGTGTCGGCACTGCACCGGGTGTTCGCCACCGCGACCGGGGACAACACCGTGGTCGGCCTGGACGAGGACACCGGCGAGGTCATCGTCCAGGCGCCGACCGGGAAGTACCCGGACGGGTTGGCGTTCGACTCGCGACGGGGTGCGGTGTGGACGACCAACGAGACGGGCGGGTCGGAGACCGTGATCGACGCGAACACCGGCACGGTGCGCGCGACGGTGCCGTTGGGCGGCGAAGTGGGCAACGTGGTCTACGACCCGGCCGCGGACCGCATGCTGGTGGCGGTCCAGGGCCGAAACGACGTGGCCGTGCTCGACCCCGGCACGTTCGAGGTCACCGAACGGATTGCGCTACCCGACTGCGACCATGACCACGGCCTGGCCGTGGAGTCCAGTAACCGGTTGGCGTTCGTGGCATGCGACGGCAACGCCACCCTGCTGACCGTGGACCTCGCCACCGGAAAGGTCGTCGACCGCGACCCCGTTGGCGAGGAACCGGATGTGCTGTCCTACGACCAGAACGCGCACCGGCTCTACGTAGCGGCCGAGAGCGGCACAGTCACCGTTCTCGACCTGCGAGACCGCCGCCTGACCGTTACGGGCTCTGATCACCTGGCCGACGACGCGCACGTGGTGACCGTAGATCCCGGTACACACCACAGCTTCTACCCGGTGCCCACCGGCGCGAACGGCCGACCGGCGCTGCTGGAGCGGGAACCGACTCAGCAGAAATAGACATCGACGAGCGGACCGGCGGCCGCCGCGGCCACGGTGCTCGCGGTGGGGCCCGCCATCTCGCTCGGCCAGAAAGGCGTCGGGGCACTCCTGGACATCCTGCCCACGAGCCGCGTGGCTCCATTGTGGACTACGGGGTGCTCGTGGCCGTCGGCCTGTGCCTGCCGCCGTCGCTGGCGTTGACGCCACTGGTCAAGGCGAGCCGCACCACGGTCTACAATTCCACGGTCGAGCAACTCATTGCCCAACGTCTTGGTGCGGAATTTGTGGACGTGCCCAAAGGGCCGGGTAAGCGCGCTGTGGGGAAATCGCCGGGATGCCGATGGAGTGGATTCGGGGGTTCAGCCGCCGCCGGTCCCAGGTCGAGGCCGGCTACCACGACCTGGTGTGCAACTGCGTCCGCCCCACGGGCACACCCCGCCCCGGACCGTCCAGTACCAGCTCGCGCAGCAGGCCACGCTCGCGAACCCGCGCACCAAATCGGGGCTGCGCACGCTGGCCGAGCAGGTCGCCGACTGGACCCGCCACGCCACGAACTCCTGCCCGGCATGTCCATCCCGACGGTGATCGCCGGCTGCCTGAAAGGCGGGCCAATGCCCACGGCGAGGAACCGGCCGGAGGAGACGAAGCCTCGACCAGAGCTCGCTGACCGGGGTTGAGCTGGACTTTCTTGCGGCCGCAGGTCTCGAACCGGCGGATCGCCAGGTTGCGGACGAAGCGGGACACCACCGGTCCTGCGTCGGTTTGGGAGGCGTCGACCAGGCGCTGCTCGGCGGCGAGGATCTCCTCGCTGGTGTAGCGCTGCGCGCCGTGCCGGGTGAACACCGACTCACCGTTCGGCCGCTGGGACGCGCCGGGTGTGGGGCCGGGCTCGACATCCAGCAGCACGGACTCCCAGCCAAGGGCGAGCTGTGTGATCGTCTCGACGGGCTGCATCCGCTCCTCTGTGCCAGGGAAGTCGACGGGGCGGAGCTGGTGGTGGGCCTCGGCGCGGATGTGGAAGCCGTCGGTACCGGCAAGTCCACGGCGATGCGGGCGGTGCGCGAGGTGTGGGCCAGCACCGGCAGCCGGGTCCTTCCGAGCCCGTGCTCCAGTTCGCGGATGTGCTCGACGCCGGTCGGGCGACCGACGGCGGTCCGCTGTCGGCGCCGGACGCAGCGGTTCCCGGCTACGTCATGTTCACCTCCGGCACCACCGGGCGTCCGAAGGCCGTCGCGATCCCTCAGCGTGGCATGGCGTGGCTCGCCGTCCGCAACGGTTTCGCGGACGTCGGCTCCACCGACCGGGTGCTGCACTGTGCGTCGCTCTCCTGCGACATCTCGGCGTTCGAGATCTGGGCCACCCTGCTCAACGGCGCCGGCCTGGTCCCCGCCGCCTCGGACGTGCTGCTGTCTGCACCCCTGCCGCACGTGTTCGGCGCTTCAACCGCGCCGACCCGTCCCGCAGCCGCGCCACCGGCGGCAGCGGGCTCGGGCTCGCCATCGGCAAGCACCTGGTGGAAGCGCACGGCGGCGAGTTGTCGTGACGAGTACACCCGGCCACGGCCCGACGTTCACCATCCGCCTCGGGCGGTGGCACGCGGTCACGACCCCAGGCGAGGCCGGTGGTGGTGGCCTGCCCGTAGACCTGGCCCACGGCGTGCAGGTGCCGGTCGCTGTGTGTCAACGCGGTGCCGCAACCTCTCGCGCGTGCCAGTGTGCCGACGCTGGCAGGAGACTCGTGGTCCACGTACTCTCGGTCAGCGGCAGGTCCACTTCGGGGGACGGATGGTTTCGATGGTTCATCGACTGTCACGGGCCCAGTTCGACGCGTTCTGCGCTGGTCCTGTCGACGCGGACGTTGTCGCGGCGTTGCGGGCGGCCCAGCACAGCAGACGACGACTCCTCATCTCCGCGTTGGTGGACGCAACCACGGACGACCATGACACGGCCGGTTCGTCGGTCAACGCGGAAGAAGCGTGGCAGATTCTCGTGACTGCGGACGAATGCGCTCCGGACGTCGTCGAGGACGTGCTGATGCGGCCTTCCGTGGGTGTGTGGTTGGTGCGTGCCGTGCGGCGGTCGCACGGCGTCGACCTCGATGGACCGCCGCTGTGGGTCGAGGTCGGTTTCCTCGGCTCTCTCGCGGCCGCCGTCGCCATGCGCGCGGAGTTGTCCTGTGCTGTCGACGTGCCCGTCGTGGCGGGCGTCGTGACCCTGCCCACCATCGGTCAGATCCGCCTCCCGGACCACGTCACGAGTGTCGTCACCCTGTCCGTCACCTCGACCGGCGTCGCGTTGCACGCCCGGTCCGGTGATAGGCCGTGTGATCTACCCCAGGTGCTGGGCGCGCCGGAGTTCGTGCCCGTGCACCGGCACGAGGTCGTGCGCCGGGGTACCCGCATGACCGTGGAGCTCGACGACGCGACGCCGTACCGGCTGTTCGCGGCACCCGAACCACCGCAGCCCCTCGAACCGGAGGAACTGACGAGATGGCGGCGGGACATCGACGGGGCCTGGGACGTCCTCACTCGCTGGCACCCGAGATCCGCAGCCGAGCTGTCCGCCGGGCTGACGACGCTCACGCCGATGACACCGCCGGGCAAGCTGGTCGCGGCGTCCGCGTCCGCGGCGTTCGGTGGAGCCTTGCTCTCCGCCGCCGGGTCGCCGATCGCGCTGGCGGCGACACTCGTGCATGAACTGCAACACTCCAAGCTGAACGCGTTGCTGGACCTGGTCTTGCTCTGCGAACGCGACAACAGCGCGCTGGGATACGCGCCGTGGCGCGAGGACCCACGTCCCCTGACCGGTCTCCTGCACGGGATCTACGCGTTCGTCAGCACCGTTGAGTTCTGGCACGTTCAGCGCGGCTGCGCCCCGGACAAGCGACGGGCAACCTTCTCCTTCATCCGCACTCACCGGCAGGTGCGCCTGGTTGTCGACGACCTGCGTGCTGATCCCGGCCTCACCGGGCCCGGACGTGCCCTGGTCGAGTCGGTGGCGCGGCGACTGACCCGGTGTGCCGTGGACGACGACGTGCCCGCTGAGATGACCGGTGCAGTGGACACCAGCATCGTGGACCACCGAGCCAGGTGGCGGCTGCGGCACGTGCGCCCCGACGACGCGGACGTCGACGCGGCGCTGGCGGCTTGGCGTGCAAGGACGGCAATGCCCGCAGTGCGGCAGAAGTACGACGTGATCGAGCCGGATCGGCGTGCCGTCGTCCAGTCGGATCGTGGCCGGCTGTTGACGATGAAGGTCGTCGACCCGGTCCGGTTCGGCGACGTCGTCGATCGCCCTGACGACCTGCGCCCGGGAGATGCGGCGTTCGCGGCGGGAAGGCACGACGAGGCGATTGCCACCTACGTGGAGCGTCTGCTAAGCACACCACTGGACGCGGACGCCTGGCTGGGGCTGGCGCTGGCCTCGCGTGCGAAGGGGGACGGTGGGGCGGACGCCTTCCTGCGGGCGCCAGAGGTGGCGCTCGGCGTACAGGAGCGACTGGGATCCACAATGGACGATGATCCACTCGAGTTCGTCCGACGGCTGGGTGCCTAGTCGTCGTCCGACGGCGGTGCCTGCGCCTGCAACTGCACCTGTGCCGATGAAGCGCGGTCGAGGAGCTCGTCGGCCACCCGCCGCGAACCCGGATGGCCTCGCAACAGTCGGAGCGGTGTGCGGGTCACATCAACCGGATCCTTCGACGGCTCAATGGTGGGTTCCATCCAGGCGACCGCCTTCCAGCTCGACGAGGAGTGCGTCGACACTTCGCCAGTCATGGTCCTCCAAGCGCCGTAGGAATTCCAGCGCGCGTCGCAAGCGGCGGACACCGCCGCGGACGTCACCGGCCGCGACCAGTGACCGGCCGATGCCCTCCCAGGCCCGCGCCTCCTGGCGCCGGTTGGTGATCGAGTGGGCGAGCCGGAGCGCGAGCACGTGCTGTCGCCGTGCCTCGGCGGGATCGTCCTCGCGTGCCTGGGTGCCGAGCTCGTTGAGGGCCGACGCCTGCCCTCGGATGTCACCGAGCTCTGCGAACAACTCCAGCGCGTTCATGGACAGGGCACGTGCTGGCTCGGGTTGTCCAGTGAGGCGCAGGACGATGCCCAGGTTGTGCAACGCGTCCGCCTCGCCGACCCGATAACCGGTCTCTCGCGCGAGTCGCAGTGCGTCGTTCAGGGTGGCTTCGGCGTCGTCAAGCCGTCCGCCCCGCCACTCGACGACACCGAGTGTGCGCAAGGCGGCGGACTCGAGGACGCGGTCGTTGATCGCGCGGCAGACGGGTACCGCGGCGATTGCGCTCTGCCTGGCAGCCTCGTGCTCTCCGAGCAGGGCGCGCACGGTGGCGATCTCGGAGAGCATGTTCGCGGTCCAGTACCGATCCCCGACAGTGCGGAAGAGCTCGAGCGCCTGGCTGGAGAAGCTGAGCGCGACCCGGTACTCGCCGAGCATGCGGTGGACGACGCTGATCTGCGCTAGGGAGACGGCTCTGCCGCTCCGGTCACCGAGTTGTTCGTACCCGGCCAGCGCTTCGGTGAGGCAGGACTCAGCCGTCCCGTACTGGCCGCGGTAGCGGTGCATGATGCCGAGGTCGAGCAGTGCGTCCGCCTCCGCCTGTCGGTCCCCGGCGCCCTTGGCCGCGCGATGTGCCGTCTCGTACAGGGTGATTGCCTGCCCCCAGTGCCCGTTCCGGGCCAGGTAGCTGACCAGCAGATGGCTGAGCCGGGCTGCGGTCGTGCCGTGGGTTGCGGCGGTGTGTTCGATCGTAGCGACGAGGTTGGGCAGTTCCGCGTCGAGCCACGCCACGGCGTCGGCCCGGGTGAGCAGGTGGCCGCCGGCCGTGCCCACGGCTCTCCCCCGCAGGAGGCGCCCGGCGGTGTCGGCCGTGTCGAGGTAGTAGGCCAGCAGGCGGGTCATCGCGGCGTGGCTTTCCTCCGGCTGGGCCAAGCCACGAGCGTAGTCGCGGACCAAGTCGTGGAGCCGGAAACGGCCGCGCGTCGGCTCGCTGACGAGGTGGTCGTCGTAGAGCACGTCCAGCCCGCGCCGAACCTCGTCTTCGGCGGTGCCGGCGAGCGCGGCGACGGTCGGCACACCGAAGTCGACGCCCGGGTACAACCCGAGGCTGCGGAACAGCGGCTTCAGCGGCTCGGGCAGTGCGTTGAACGACAGATCGAACACCGCGCCGACGATGACGTTCTCGGCCCGGATCGCGGCGGACCGGTCCTTCGCCGCGGCCAGTTCGGCTACCAGGTCCTCGATCGTCCAGGTGGGGCGGCTCCGCAGCCGTCCTGCCAACAGGCGGATCGCGAGGGGCAGGTATCCGAC
>NZ_JBJMIE010000132.1:0-13021 GCF_045807065.1 Actinophytocola sp.
CGGTCGAGCACGTCCTGCAGCCGGCCGCCGGCCTGGTCGAAGGCCGAGGCGCGCTGGTAGAACACGTCCGGGCTGATCTCCATGACCAGCTGGGAGATCTGCTCGAACGTCAGCCCTTCCAGCCAGGGGTCGTCGGGGTTCGGCGGCGGGTTGGGCGGCCCACTGTCAACCATGGCCTAGGTCCTCGTCGTCCGGCCGAGAACGGAGTCGTCCCCGTCCTCGTCGTCGCTCCAGGCGTCCTTGTCGGCCTGCAGCCAGATCTGCGGCTCGCGCTGGTTGTTGTTCTGGCCCATGCCACCACCCATGCCACCCATACCGCCCATGCCCATCGGCATGCCGCCGCCGCCCATGCCACTGCTCAGGGGCGCACCGGCGGTGGCCGGAATCCCGGCGCTCACCGGACTGGACACGGTCCGGACACCGGGGGTGGTGAACCCGCGCTGCTGGGCGACGTCGGTGTCGAACTGCGCGCGGGCCGGGCTCTCGCCGCCACCACCGCCGCCGATGCCACCACCGCCGATGCCACCGCCACCACCGCCGAGCCCGCCACCACCGCCGCCGGAGGCACCGCCACCACCGCCGAGGAAGTCCTTCATCGCGTCCAGGCCGCCGGTGCCGGACGGCTTGATGCCGTCGATGGCGTGGTCGACCGCGGCCCTGGCGTCCTGGAGGGCCTGCTTCGCCTCCGGGTCGGTCTCCTTGCCGATCATGTCGTCGAGCGCCTTGTCGACCGCGCCCCGCGCGTCGGTGAGCGCCTGCTTCGCCTCCGGGTCCTCGGCGTCCGGGCCACCGGAGACGGTCGACGGGTGGCCATTGGTGCCGCCGTCGGTGCCGAGGCCGTTGATCGCGTCGGCGACCTTGTCCTTGGCGTCCTGCAGCGCCTGGCGCGCCTCGGGGTCGGTGGTGTGGGCCAGCGCGTCGTCGAGCGCCTTGTTCGCCGCGTCGCCCGCGTCCTTGACGGCATCGCCGCCGGCACCCGTGTCCAGGCCGTCGATCGCCTTGCCGACCGCGTCCTTGGCCGCGTCGAGCGCCTGCTGCGCCTGCGGGTCGGTGGTGCCCGCCTTGACGTCGTCGAGCGCGTGGAGCGCCTTGTCCTTGGCGTCGCCCAGCGCGCCGGCCTTGTCCGGGTCGATGCCGTCGATGGCCTTGTCGACCGCGTCCTTGGCGTCCTGGAGCGCGTGCTTCGCCGCCGGGTCGTCGGTCTTCCCCAGCGCGTCGTCGAGCGCCTTGTCCGCCGCGTCGCCCGCCTTCTGCAACGCGTCGGCGGGGCTGTCGGCGTGCACGCCGTCGATGGCGTCGCCGACGGCCTTCTTCGCGTCCTCGAGGGCCTGCTTCGCCGCGGGGTCGTCGGTCTTCCCGATCGCGTCGTCGATGGCGTGCATGGCCTTGTCCTTGGCCTGGTCCTTGGCGCCCTCGACCCCCGGGTCGTCGCCGAGCCCGTCGATCGCGTCGCCGACCGCCTTCTTCGCGTCGTCCAGCGCCTTGTCGGCCTCCGGGTCGTCGGTGCCGTTCGCGATGCCGTCGATGGCGTCCTGGGCGGCCTTCTTCGCGTCGTCCAGCGCCTTGGACCGGCCCGAGCCGGAACCCGAACCGCCGGACGAGCCGCCACCCGGGGTGGACATCCCCGGCACGGCGCCACCGCCACCGCTCTCGCCGCCACCGGCGCCGCTGTCGCCGCCACCGGAACCACCGCCCAGGCCGTCGATCGCGTCGCCGACCGCCTTCTTCGCGTCGTCCAGCGCCTTCTGGGCCTCGGGGTCGGTGGTGCCCGCCTTGACGCCGTCGATCGCGTCCTGGGCGGCCTTCTTGGCCGAGTCGAGCGCGCCGGTGTCCGGCTTGCCGGCACCGGAGCCGCCCCCGGAGCCGGAGCCGGAGCCCCCGCCACCCGTTTCGCCGCCGCCACCGGCGCCGGTCTCGCCGCCACCGGAACCACCGCCCAGGCCGTCGATCGCGTCGCCGACCGCCTTCTTCGCGTCGTCCAGCGCCTTCTGGGCCTCGGGGTCGGTCGTCTTCGCCTTGACGCCGTCGATCGCGTCCTGGGCGGCCTTCTTGGCCGAGTCGAGCGCACCGTTCCCGGCGCCCCCGCCCTTTCCGCCGCTCTGGCCGCCGCCCTGGCCGCCGGTCGTCTCGCCCTCCTCGTTCGGGGTGTTGGGGTCGTTCTCGCCCTGATCCTCCGTCTCCGCGGGGTCGGCGAGCTTTTGCTTCACCACGTTGCGCTTCGAGGCCGTGTAGGTCGGCTCCCCGTTGCCGTTGCCGTTGCCGTTGCCGTTCCCGTTGCCGTTCCCGTTCCCGTTGCCGTTGCCGTTGTTCGTGGTCTCGTGGCCACCGGCGATGTAGATGGGGGCGAGGTCCTGGCCGCGGGCGTTGTACTGCTTGCCCATCTCGCCGAGGAGGTCCTGGAGGTCCTTGATGAGGGCCTTCTCCGCGGTGTCGTCGATCTTGTCCATCGCGGACTTGAGCTCGTTGAGGACCGTGTTGAGGTCGGCCGTCGTCGTCGCGGCCTCGGCCTGGGCCGCGGCCAGGGCCTTCACCTTGAGCTGGGCGTCGGTCTTCTTCTTGTCGGAGGCGTCGATGATCTCCCACCAGCGGTTGGCGAACCACTGGATGCAGTGCCCGATGTTCCCGACGGTCAGGCCGTACTTCTTGGTGTCCAGGGTGTTGTAGAGGTCCTGGCTCTTCTTGAGCAGGTCGGTGCCGACCTTGTTGAACTCGTCGCCCGCCACGCCCTTGAGGTTGTCGGACAGCGACTTGATCTCCCTGGCGAACGCGTCGTTGACCTCGCCGAGCTTCTTCGTGGCGGCGTTCATCTGCGTCTCGAGCCGGTACCAGGCCTCGGCCGTGGTGTTGCCGGACAGGCTCGCCTGCGCGCCGTCCTTGGAGACCACCAGACCCGCGGTCACGTCGACGAGGGCGTTGAGAGTGTCGTACCGCATGGGGTCAAGCGGCGGTGCCGAGGCGTTGTACAGACCTACGCTCGGGACTTCCGATTCGGCCATTTCTCCAACCCTTGTCGATCGTGAGCTTCGAGACGGTTCTCGTTCGCGCGGGCTTACTTGCCGACCGGGGCGGTCAGGTCGTCGTTGTAGCCGTCGCCGTCCGTACCGTTGTTCTTGTTGTTCGGGTCATTCGTGTAGTTGTGCTGGTCGTTCTCGGTGTTCGTGTCCCACGTGTCCCACTGGCCCTCGAGCTTGGAATGCCAGTCGCCGAGCGCGTCCTTGATCTTCTGCGCGTTCTCCCCGTCGAGGTTGTTGAAGTCCTTGGCGATCTGGGTCAGCGTCGTCTCCAGGCTGTCGAACGTCATCCGCATGTGCTCCGCGTGCGCCACGATCGCGTTGCGCCGGTCGTCCACGATGCGCTCGAGCCACTGCGCCAGCTCGAACTTCCCCGCGTTCGGCCAGTGCGGCTTCAGGTCGTTGAACGGCGCCATGTCATCGAGGATCCTGCCGATGTTGATCGCCGCGTTCTTGACGTTCTCCGCGCTGTACTGGGTCGTCTCGGTCATGCCGTACGCCTACTTCGACGGCTCGCCGAGCGCGGCGAGGTCCTCGTACACGCGGGTCCGCAGGTCGGCGACCACGGCCAGGATCGACTCGGCGTTGTTCTGGTCGATGTTCTCCACGTCCGTGGCGACCTTCGTCAGCGCCTTCGAGATCTCGTCGAGCGAGATCTTCAGCTGGTCGGTGTTCGCGAGGACACCGTTGCGGCGGTCGTCGATGATCGCCTGGAGCTGCTGGGCGAGGTCGAAGTTGCCGATCGACGGCCAGTTCGCCCGCAGCGCGGTGAAGGCGGACATGTCGTCCATGATGCGACCCAGGCTGGTCGCGGACTCCTTGACGGCTTCGACGTTGATGTTCGTGTTGGTCATCTCAAGCCTCCACGCGGGACGGTGGGTTGATCCGAAGAGGACGGTCGCGATGGTGGGTGCCGGGCGGGATGGCGCCCGGCACACCCACCGCGCGGACATCAGCTACCGGCGACGTTCTGGCCGCCCTTCGCGTCCTGCTGTCGCATGTCGTCCGCGCCCTGGCCGAACGTGGTCTTCAGGTTGGTGAGGATGTCCACGTTCGCCCGCAGGTCGGCCTCGAGGTCGTCGCAGAGCTTGTTGTAGGCGTCGGCCGTGCTACCGGTCCAGTTGCCCATGATCTGCTTGACCTGCTGCTGCTGCTCGTCGGTCTGGTTGGCGATCTCCGTGGCCTTCTTGGCCATCATGTCGATGGCCTCGTCGATGGCCTGGTAGTCGTAGGTGATCATCGCAGTTCTCCTGTGTCCGCTGTGGTCGGGAAAAGTCGGTGCGGGTTACTTGACGCCGAGGAAGGTGCCGGTCTCCAGCGGAATGTTCATGATCTGCTGGTTGGACGTCTCGTCCGTGCCTTCCTGGTTGTTGGACTCGCGCCGGATGTTCTCGGCCATGGCCTGCATGTGCGCGATCACCGACTTCTTGACGTTCTCGACCCAGGTGTCGGTCGAGGTGCTCAGCGCCTGGGTGGCCGCGCTCTTGCTCGCCTGCAGCACGTGCTCGACGTCCAGCTTCAGCTGGTCGAGCTGTGCGCAGATGGCCTCACGGGTGGTGTCGTGGTTGTCGGCCTGCTTGCGGATCTCGTCCGGGTCGAGCTGTGTCGTGTGCGCCATGAGATCTCCTTGGTTTCGATTTCTCTTCCTGTGAAGCCCTGGCAGCCATAAGAACAGCCCGGCTACCACTCACACGTTAGGTCTGGAACTGGCAAGGGAAGCGGCTTCGGCCCGCTGTCGGGCGAACAAGCGGGACTCCCCTCATGAGCCGGTCACTGTGCCTGGACGCGCAGCGCGGCCTCGGTGCTCAGCACCGGCCCGGACGGCAGCAGCGCGAGCATCGCGCCGGACATCGCGACGGCGGACTGCCCGGAGTAGCCGAGCGCCGCCACCACGTCCGAACTCGCCAGCGGGTACTTCATGCCCGTCTCGGTGACCAGGTAGACGGCGTTGAGCGCCGCCTCGGGCGTCTGCTGTTCCCTGACCAGCACGCCGGCTCCCGCCGGGATCAGTATCCGGTCGGCGGTCACGCCTTCCTCGTGCGCGGCCACCGGCATGGCTTCCTTGTGGACACTGGACGGCACGAACCCGGTGACGACCCGCATCTCCCCCTTGCCGACGGGGAAGAAGGCCACGCACGCCGAGTCGTTCTGGCCGGGCTGCGCGATCCGCGGCGGCATCTGCGGCAGGCCGCCGACCAGGTCGGGGCCGCTGTTGGACGACGGCACTCCGGCCAGCGCGCCCGGCCCCACCTCGATGGGCGTCACGGGCGAGCCGCCGTAGGCGTCCCTGGTGAACGGCGCGGCCAGCAGCAGTGCCGCCGTGGTCGGGGAGAGCGGCGCCAACCCGTCGTCGCGCACCAGGTAGAGCTGGTCGGCGCCGATGGCCGGGTTGCGGACCAGGTAGACCTGGCCGACCACGCTCGGGTTGCCGTCGACGTCCGGTCCCGGCTCGCCGGTGTTCGGGGTCCTGCGCACCGCGAAGTCCTGGCCCTGCGGAACGGGGTTCAACCAGGCCGCCGTGACGTCCACGGGGTCGATGCCGCCGTAGCCGAGCGCGGTCGCCTCGATCCTGCCGGGGATCCTGTGCCGCTTGCCCTGCCAGATCAGGAAGATCGTCCCGTCGGGGGCGCGCACCAGCAGGCCCTGCGAGTCGTTCACCGTCATCTCGAACGACTGTCCGATCAGGAGGGTGGTGGTCGGGCCGGTGACCTGGGCGCCGGTGCTCGGCGGCTGCGCGCAGGTCGTCCACGGGCCGCTGTTGAGCGCGTTCGCCGCCGGCAACGCGTCCGGGGCGCCCGGGATGCCGATCGGCTGGCCCACCGGCGTGCCGGCCAGCGACTTCTGTGACACCTTGTAGACCGTGCCGCCGTTCTTCCCGGCGGCCAGCCGCGCCGAGGAGTAGTTGAGCACCGGCCGGAGCTGGTCCTCGAGGAAGACGTAGCGCGCGCCGGTGTCCTCGTTCATCACGATCGCCCCGGGTTGGTGCCACGTCACGTTGCCACCCGGAACGAAGAGGCCGATGATCCCGAAGACCCCCATCAGTACGGCCCCGAGGATCACGCCGAGGAACGTGCCGGTGTTCAGCCGCTTGTTCGGCTGCGCCAGCACGTCCGGCTTGCCGTGCACCACGGCGGACACGAGCCTGCCCACCACGAAGAAGTAGGCCTGTACCTGATCGCGCCGAGACTGCATCAGCCCGCCAATCCACGCATCCAGGCGTACACGCCCAGCACCTGCAACAGGATCGGGATCACGGCGACGGCGGCGACCGACTCGAGGATCTCCACCGCGCGACCCCAGTACGGCCGCAACCGCCTGGCCGGCAACATCCTGCTGAACAGCAGCAGGACGACCCCGACCGCGAACAGCGGCAGGACCACCGCGAGCAGGCGGCCCGACTCGGTCCGCTCACCGGCGAACTGGTAGATGTTCGTGCCGACGCAGACGATCGCCGGCAGCATGACCGCCCACCGCTGCACCACACCGCTGGGGTGGCGGGTGCGCAGGAGCAGCAGGAACGCGATCACCAGCGACAGCACCTCGGTCCAGCCGTTGCCGTCGATGACGAGTACCGGCAGCAGGACCGCCACCGCGGCGCCGAGCCCGGCGTGCAGTGCCGTCGAGTACCCGACGGTCGCCGCGCCGCGCTCGATCACCATCCTCGCGGGCACCGGGTCGATGTCCTCGGAGAGCTCCGGGGCGTCGGTGGGCAGCATCGGCAGCGTCAGCCCGGACAGCCGGAACGACGTGGCCGGCACGAAGACCCCGACGACGAGGCAGATCGCGAGGCCGATGCCCACGGCCTGTTGGAGGTTCACCGAGGCGGCCGAGGCGATGAGCCCGGTGATCCCGAGCGCGAGTACGAACAGGATGGCGCCGGCGAACAGGAGCGCCGCGTCGGCGACGAGGAACATCCCGACGCACAGCACCAGGAAGGCGACGACGAGCCCGACGGTCACCTCGACCGTGAACGTGGCCAGCGGTGCCAACTGCTGGGTGAGGAGCACACCGCCCACCACGGCGTAGCAGACCGAGACGCCGGCCAGAATCATCGCGCCGGGCGGGTCGGCCACACTCCGGGCGACCAGGGCGCTCCCGCAGAGCAGCAGGACCGCGCCGGCCAGCGCCAGGACGGCCTGCGTGCCGACGGACCCGGCGCCGGGCAGCAGGACCAGCCCGAGCAGGAGGGCCGCGGCCGCGGCGATCCGGAAGATCCAGCGGGTGTGCCGGGGCTGCCACGCGCCGGGGTGCTCGCGAACCTGCTCACCGACACCGTCGACGAGGTCGTCGTAGTCGATCGGCGCCAGCTGGTCCGCCCGCGGTCGCAGGTAGACGGTCTCCCCGTCGAGCAGGTTGAGCTCGGCCAGCGTCCGGTCCTCGTCCAGCGGCGCCTCACCGACGCGCTGCACGACCCAGCCCTCGTGGTCGGCACCCTGCTCGATCCAGTCGGCACCGAACTGCGGCAGCACCGCGGGCAACAGGTCGGTCAAGGTCGCCTCGGTCGGCAGGGCCACCTCGGTCGCCCGGTGCCCGAGAACGAACCGTAGCCTCGCCGACGTCGTTGTGCGATGCTGTGTCTGCTCTTCCATCTGGTGTCAGGTCCTTTCCTGCCAGGGATCCCAGACCGTGAACCAGGCCCGAACCTAACGCCGCGTGGCACGCGTGCTCTGTGTAGAGAGCCCCGCGAGCGCGAAATAGGGGAAGTCCACTCACCACCGAGGGAGAGCCACATGAGCACGGTGCTTTTCGCGCGCCGAGCACGGCGACCTAAGCCAGCCGTGCCGGGTGACGAGATCCAGATCCAGGAACCGCCCGCCGTACCCGAGGACCAGGGTGGCGGGATCAGCTCGGTCCTGATGTACGCGCCGATGGGCCTCGGCTCCATCGCGATGGTGATGATGTTCGTCCGGCCCGGGTCCGGGCTCATGTCCTACATCGGTGGCGGCATGATGCTGGTGTCCGTAGTCGGCATGCTGATCGTGCAGCTCGTGCGCAGTTCGGTGACGCACAAGCAGAAGCTGCACGGCCACCGGCGCGACTACATCCGCTACCTCACCCAGCTGCGGGGCCGGGTCCGCAGGGCGCTCGCCGCCCAGCAGCGCGCGGCGCGCTGGATCCACCCCGACCCGCGCGCGCTGTGGTCGACGGCGCTGGGCTACCGCCTCTGGGAGCGCCGCCCCGCGCAGGACGACTTCGGCGAGGTCCGCATCGGCGTCGGCACGCAGCGTTCGGCGCTCAAGCTCCTCCCCCCGGACACCAAGCCGATCGAGGACCTCGAACCGCTGGCCGCGCACGCCCTGCGCCGCTTCCTCCGCGCCTACTCCACCCTCCCGAACGCCCCCATCGCCGTGTACCTGCGCGGGTTCGGCCAGATCCAGTTCACCGGCGACGACACCGCCGTGATGGACCTGGTGCGCGCGATGCTCGGCCAGCTCGCCACCGCGCACGCGCCCGGCGACGTCCGGATCGCGCTGTGCGCCGCCGACGACCGGCTGGAGCGCTGGGACTGGCTGAAGTGGCTGCCGCACAACCAGGACCTGGAGAGCCGCGACGCCGCGGGCGCGCGCCGGCTCGTCGGCGAGGGCATCAGCGAGGTGGAGCTGCTGCTCGGCGGCCCGTCCTTCACCGGCCGCCCGCGCTTCGAGGCCGACACCCCGGTCACCGCGTCCGAGCCGTACGTGGTGCTCATCGTCGACGGCGCGCAGATCCCCGCCGACCACCGGGCCGCCGACGAGGGCTACCGCAACGCGGTGGTGCTCGACGTGTCCGGCAGCCTGCCGTGGCACCAGCGGGCGGGCGTGCTGTTCCTCGAGGTCGTGCCGGGCGCGGCGAGCACCGTGAGCTTCGACCGGCTCGGCCGGCCCCAGACCAAGCCCCTCTGCACCCCCGACACGCTCAGCGTCCGGGCGGCCGGCGCGCTGGCGCGGACCATGGCCCGGTACCGGGTCGGCGAGGTGTCCGAGGACGAGGAGCCGATGGCCGCCGACTACGACCTGGCCGCGATGCTGGGCATCGGCGACGTCGCCCACTTCGAGCCGACGCGTTACCGCCGGGAGCGGATGACCGCCAAGCGGCGGCTGCGGGTGCCGATCGGCATCGCCGCCAACGGCACCCCGCTGGAGCTGGACATCAAGGAGGCCGCCGAGGACGGGATGGGCCCGCACGGCCTGTGCGTCGGCGCCACCGGCTCCGGCAAGAGCGAGCTGCTCCGCACGCTCGTGCTCGCGCTGGCCACCACGCACTCGCCGGAGGACCTCAACTTCGTGCTGGTGGACTTCAAGGGTGGCGCCGCCTTCCTCGGGTTCGACCAGCTGCCGCACACCTCGGCGGTCATCACGAACCTCGCCGAGGAGCTGGAGCTGGTCGACCGCATGCAGGACGCGCTCACCGGCGAGATGAACCGGCGCCAGGAGTACCTGCGTGCCGCCGGCAACTACGCGTCCCGCCGCGACTACGAGGCCGCGCGGGCGCAGGGTGTGCCGCTGGAGCCGATGCCGGCCCTGTTCATCGTGGTCGACGAGTTCTCCGAGATGCTGTCGAGCAAGCCGGAGTTCATCGACGTGTTCGCCATGATCGGCCGGCTGGGCCGGTCGCTGGGCGTGCACCTGCTGCTCGCGTCGCAGCGCCTCGACGAGGGCCGGATCCACAAGGTGGAGACGCACCTGTCCTACCGGATCGGCCTGCGCACGTTCTCCGCGATGGAGAGCCGCAGCGTCATCGGCGTGCCGGACGCGTACGAGCTGCCGAACAGCCCGGGCAACGGCTACCTGCGACCGGACACCCAGACGCTCATCCGCTTCAAGGGCGCGTACTCCTCGTCCCTGTACCGGCCGAAGCGGCGCGGCACGGTGGACAAGTCGGCCGACCAGCGCGTGGTGCCGTTCGGGATGCGGTACATCGAGCCGCAGCACCAGCCGGACCCGGACCCCGAGCCGGAGCCGGACGAGCAGGAGAGCCTGGACACGGTGCTCGACGTGCTGCTCACGCGCCTGAAGGACATCGGCCCGCGGGCGCACCAGGTGTGGCTGCCGCCGCTGAAGCGGTCCGCGACGCTCGACCAGCTGCTGCCGCCGCTGGTGGACGACCCGAACCTCGGACCGCGGCCGGTCGGCGGGTACGGCACCGGCACCCTCACCGTCCCGGTCGGCCTGATCGACCTGCCCGCGCAGCAGAAGCGCGAGCTGCTGATCGCGAACCTGTCCGGCAGCAAGGGCAACGTGGCGGTCGTCGGCGGTGTGCAGAGCGGCAAGAGCACCATGCTGCGCACCCTGATCTCCGCGCTGGCGCTGACCCACACCGCGGCGGAGGTCCAGTTCTACTGCCTGGACTTCGGCGGCACGCTCACCGCGCTCGCGAAGCTGCCCCACGTCGGCAGCCTGGCCAACCGCCTCGACCGGGACCGCGTCACGCGGACCGTGCTCGAGGTCGTCAACCTGATGGCCAAGCGCGAGGCGATCTTCGCCGACCACAACATCGACTCGATGACCAGCTACCGGCGCGCCCGCCGGGAGGGCAGGTTCACCGACATCGACCCGTACGGCGACGTGTTCCTGGTGGTCGACGGCTGGTACACGATCCGCCAGGACTTCGACGACATCGAGGACAAGTTCACCGAGTTGGCCGCCCGCGGCCTGAGCTTCGGCATCCACCTGGTGGTCGCGTCGAACCGCTGGTCGGAGATGCGGCCGTGGCTGCGGGACGTGCTCGGCACGCGGTTCGAGCTGAAGCTGGGTGACCCGGTCGACTCCGAGGTCAACAGCCGGTTCGCCGCGACCGTGCCGGCCATCCCGGGCCGCGGCATCACCCCGGACCGCCTGCACTTCCTCGCCGCGCTCCCCCGCATCGACGGCACGTCGGAGACGGAGGACCTGGCGGAGGCCACGGTGGAACTGGCCGAGGCGCTGGCCCTGCCCACGGCACCGACCGCGCCGAAGGTCAGGCTGCTGCCGCACACGCTCGTGGTGCGGGAGCTGCCCGGCCCGACCGCCCCCGGCAAGGCCGCGGAGATGCGGGTGCCGCTGGGCGTCGACGACGTGGAGCTGGCCCCGCTGTGGCACGACTTCGACGCGAGCCCGCACCTGCTGATCTACGGCGACGCGGAGACCGGCAAGACCAACCTGCTGCGGCACATCGCCCGCAGCGTGGCCGCGCACCACACCAACGACGAGGCACGGATCATGTTCGGCGACTTCCGCCGCGAGCTGCACGACAGCGTCCCCGCCAGCTACCAGCTCGAGTACGCGGTGGGCGCGGAGGCACTGGCCAAGTCGATCGCCGGCGCGGCGCAGGCGCTCAAGGGCCGCCTCCCCGGCCCGGAGATCCCGCCGAGCCGACTGTCCAAGCGGGACTGGTGGGAGGGCGGCCGCCTCTACATCATCATCGACGACTACGAGCTGGCCGAGTCCTCCAGCCCGCTCGACGCGCTGATCCCGCTGTTCCCCCAGGCCGCGGACATCGGCTTCCACGTGATCATCGCCCGCAGCACCTCGGGCGGCAGCCGGTCGATGATGACCCAGTCGATCCGGCGGATGTGGGAGCTGGGCACGCCGGCGCTGCTGCTGTCCTGCCCGAAGGGCGAGGGATCGTTCCTCGGCAACCTGAAGCCGCGGGTGCTGCCGGTCGGCCGTGGTCAGTTCGTCAACCGCCGCCGCGCGGTGCGGCTGGTCCAGACCCCGCTCCTCGAGGGCTTCGTCAAGGCGGACAAGGGCTGAGAGCACCCGGGCCGTCGGTCCCCTGGGATCACCCCCGGGTGGACCGGCGGCCCCTGCTGTGTCTCATTCCCCAGGACGTGCGCGGCCGCGGACGGCGAGCTGGTCCGTCGACCACGACTTGTCTTTGGGACTACGCGAAGCGGCGGCTCTGGATCCCTTCGCCGCCGACTTCTCCGCCCGGCACAGCCGATTCTGGACCGGGTGTCCCCGCACAGCCGAGTGTGGACCGGGTGTCCCGGCACAGCCGAGTGTGGACCGGGTGTACGGATGTTCGGCCTGTTCACCGGATCGCCGAGTGCGTGTTCCCGGCGGGCACGAGGGCCGGAGAGCTAGTTCTCCGGGGTGGCGACCTCGACCACGCGGGCGGGCCGGAACCCGCGCCTGCGGCCCGCGCCGAGCATCCGGACCAGCAGCAGTGCGGTCAGCACGAGGACCACGGCGCCGATCATGCCGGCCACGGCCAGCACCGGCCCCATCTCGTCGTGCGGGACGACGGGCGCGGCGGTCGCGTTCGGGGGCATGACCTTCTGCGGCTCCGCGCCGGTCTCGTCCGGCAGCACGGTGGTCACGGCGGCCAGGGGGTTCACCATGCCCCAGCCCAGTGCCGGGTCGGGCAGCGCGACGGCCGGGTGCGAGGCCGTGGCCAGCAACCGGTGCTTGACCTGTGCGGCGGAGAGCCCCGGCCGGTAGGCGCGGACGAGCGCGGCGACGCCGGCGACGAAGGGCGCGGAGTAGCTGGTGCCGTTGCCCTTCCAGTGCCCGGGGCCGCCCGGCCCGAGCCCGAGGATGTCGACCCCCGGCGCCACGAGCGACACGAAGGGACCGGTCTGCGAGAACTCGGCGTGCTGCCCGGACTCGTCCACGGCCCCGACCGCGATCACCGTGGGGAAGGCCGCGGGATAGGTGACGGGGTCGCCCTGGTTCCCGCTGTTGGCGGCCGAGGCGACGACGACCACGTCGTGCTCGTCGGCGTACCGGACGGCGTCGGCGAGCGCGGCGTTCTGCTCGGTCGTGCTGGCCGACACGTTGATCACCTGCGCGCCGCCGTCGACCGCGGCCCGGATCCCGGCCGCCATCCCGTCGGGGGTCAGCGCCCCCGGCGCGTTCGGCGTGTCGGTGGTGGCGCAGCGAACCGGCAGGATCCGCACACCGGGCGCCACCCCGACGTACCCCGTCCCCTGGGTGGGCTTGGCCGCGATGATCCCGGCGACGAACGTGCCGTGCCCGAAGCAGTCGGTGTCGGCCGGCGCGTGCCCGGGTTTGGTCGTGTCGACGCCCGGCAGCACGATCCCCCGCAAC
>NZ_JBJMIE010000133.1:0-5027 GCF_045807065.1 Actinophytocola sp.
ACCGGTCCAATGTGACACCGACCGGACCACCAGACAGCCCCCTGCGACGAGCTTCACACGCCGACGCGACCGTTTCGCCAGCGGTACTCCACGGGTACCGGAAGCGCCTACTTGCCCTCGCGCCATCCGTTCGTCATCGGGAGGCGGCGGTCGCGGCCGAAGGCCTTGAAGGTGATCTTGGTGCCCGGCGGGTACTGGCGGCGCTTGTACTCGGCGCGGTCCACCATCCGCAGCACCTTGTCGATCAGCTCCGGCGTGAAGCCCGCCGCGATCAGGTCCTCATAGCCCCGGTCGCCCTCGATGTAGTCGTCCAGCACGGCGTCGAGCAGTTCGTAGTCCGGCAGCGAGTCCGTGTCCACCTGGCCCGGCCGCAGCTCCGCCGACGGCGGCTTCGAGATCGAGTTCTCCGGGATCGGCGGGGTCTCACCGCGCTCGGCCGCCACCGCGTTCCGCCACCGCGCCAGCTCCCACACCAGCGTCTTCGGCACGTCCTTGATCGGCGCGAACCCGCCGACCGCGTCGCCGTAGATGGTCGAGTAGCCCACGGCCAGCTCGGTCTTGTTGCCGGTCGCCAGCACCAGGTGACCGTGCTGGTTCGACAACCCCATCAGGGTCACGCCGCGGCACCTGGCCTGCACGTTCTCCTCGGCGAGCCCGGTCAACCCCAGCTGCGACACGAACACCGCGACCATGTCCGCGATCGCCTGCACCTGGTAGTGCAGCCCCGTCCGCGACGCGAGGTCCGCCGCGTCGTCCTTCGAGTGCGACGACGAGTACACCGACGGCAGCGACACCCCGTGGACGTTCGACGCCCCCAGCGCGTCCACCGCCAGCGCCGCGCACACCGCCGAGTCGATCCCGCCCGACAGGCCCAGCACGACCGAGGAGAACCCGTTCTTCCGCACGTAGTCGCACAGCCCGAGCGTCAGCGCCCGCCAGATCTCCTCGCACTCCGACAGCGGCTGGACCGGCGCCGGCGTCTCCACAGCGGGGTACGGCGGCAGGGGAGCATCCGACAACGTCACGCGCCGCACCGAGAAGCCCTCGAACTCACCCGATTCGGTAGCGGCGTCAGCCGGAAGGTCCAGGTCGAGAACGGTCAGGTGCTCGACGAACTGCGGCAACCGGGTCAGAACCGAACCGGAAGGGGACACCACCATCGAGTCCCCGTCGAACACCAGGTCGTCCTGGCCGCCGACCATGTTCACGTACACCAGCGGCGCCCTGACCTCCGCGGCACGCCGCGCCACCAGCGGCTCCCGCACGTCGTCCTTCTTCCGCTCGTACGGCGAGGCGTTCGGCGACACCACCAGGTCCACCCCGGCCGCGCCCAGCGCGGTGATCGGTCCGCCGTCCTGCCAGATGTCCTCGCAGATGACCATGCCGACCTCGAGCCCGTGCAACCGCACGATGTCGAGCGTCCGCCCCGGCATGAACAGCCGCCGCTCGTCGAACACGCCGTAGTTCGGCAGGTGGTGCTTGAACTGCGTCGCGGCGATCCGGCCCTCGTACAGCACCGCCACGGCGTCCCGCGGCCCCACCTCGTCCCGGTCCAGGTAGCTGACGACCGCGGCCACGGAGCCGTGCCCGGCGGCCTCCAGCCGGACCGCCAGCTCACCGAGGGCGGCACGCGACGCCGACGCGAACGACTCCCGCAGCGCGAGGTCCTCCACGGGGTAGCCGGTCAGCACCATCTCGGGGAACACGACCAGGTGAGCGCCCGCCTCATGCGCACGCTCGGTCCACGAGGCGATCAGCGAGGCGTTCCCCTCCAGGTCCCCGACCGTGGCGTTGACCTGGGCGAGCGCGATCCGTAGCTGTGGCATGCGACCATCCTAGAACGGTTTTCGTCTATGAGGCGAAAAATCGTGGGTGGACTCACGAGATATCCCGGAACCGCCTCTCCACGACCGTCGCACGGACTACGGTGTCCCGCACACCGAGGACAGGGGCGCGAAGATGCGGCGCGTGTTGATGATGGTTCTGACCGTGGTCCTCGCGTCGGCCTGCAGCACGGCCGTCGACGGCACCCCGGTCGCGGACCCGCGGGCCACGCGGGTCGGCCAACCGGGCGGACCGGTCCGCATCTCCTTCATGACCTCCGTCGGCGACGGCTACGAGGACCTGCTGACCGAGTACCAGAGCCAGCACAGGGGCGTCACCATCGAGCTGCAGAAGGTCCAGCCCGACGCGTACTACGCGAAGCTGCACACCATGCTGGCCGCCGGTCAGGCGCCGGACGTGGTCGTCGTCGGCGAGGAGTACCGGGCGACGCTGTTCGACCAGCCCGACCTGTTCGCCGATCTCGCCGAGGTGGGGCCGGCGGACGTCGACCCGAAGCAGTGGCCGGACTGGAAGTACGAGGGCGGGCTGGGGAAGGACGGCACCTGGTTCGGCTACGGCATGGACAGCGGTCCCCTCGGCATGGCCTACCGCACCGACCTGTTCGCGGCGGCGGGCCTGCCCACCGACCCCGCTCAGGTCGGGAACCTGTTCCGGAGCTGGGACTCCTACCTCGCGGCGGGCGACCAGTACGTGCGGGCGACCGGCAAGCCGTGGTTCGACTCGGCCGCGGAGGTGTTCACCGCCAGGCAGAACCAGCTGGACACCGGCTACTACGACCGGGACGACAACCTGATCATCGAGAACAACGCGGACATCAAGGCCAGCTGGGACGCCGTGACCGGGGCGGTCGGGCGCGGGCAGTCGGCCAGGCTCGCGCCGTTCAGCGCGGAGTGGTTCAACGGGTTCCGCGCCGCCGCGTTCGCCACCGCGCCGGCGCCGTACTGGATGCTGGCGCTGATCAAGACGAACGCCGGACCGGAGAACGCGGGCAAGTGGGCCGTCGCCGACACCTTTCCGGGGGGCGGCGCCAACTGGGGCGGCAGCTACCTCGCCGTGCCCAGGCAGTCGCACGCCGCCGCGCAGGCCGCCGCGTTCGCCGCCTGGCTGACCGCGCCGGAGCAGCAGGTGCGGCTGTTCCGGACCACGGGCTCGTTCCCGAGCCGGGTGGGCGCGCTGCGGTCGAGCGAGCTGCGCGGGACCACCGACCCCTACTTCGCCACCAAGGAGACCGGCCGGCGCTACGCGGACCTGGCCGGCAAGGTGACCGTGGCCCCGTACCGAGCCCCGCGCGACAGCCGGGTCCAGACCGAGGCCGTGTGGCCCGCGCTGCAGGCGGTGGAGCAGGGCACACCGCCCGACGCCGGGTGGCAGCAGGCGGTGGACAAGGCCAGGTCGGTCAACTGAGCTATCGCCGCGACGTGCCCCGCACCTTCTTGATCATCGCGCGGACCCGCTGCAGCGCCTGCTCCGCGTCGGTGTCGAACGGGTTGTCGTGCACCATGTACGTCCAGGTCGCCGACGGCCTGCGCAGCCCGTCGGCGGCCAGGTCCACGCCGTCCGGGCCGATCTCGGCCGACTCCAGCGTTTCCACCGACCGCTCGGAGATCTCGTCCTGGATCTTGCGGAACTCGGGGATCGCGGTCCGGTGGAACTCGTCGATCGGCGTCTCCTTGGCGAGCGCCCGCAGGTGGATCGTCTCCCGCACGTCCGCCAGGAACGCCAGGTGCTCGGTCCAGCGCTGGTCGAGGTGGTACAGCATGATCTGCCGCGCCGCCTCCTCCAGGACCTTCTCGTCGTCGATCCGCTCGGTCAGCTCCTCCCACCGCTCCTCGGCCTGCGACGCCAGCGTGGTGGCGGCGAGGTCGGTGGTCAGCAGCTCGTCGCGGTACTCCAGCAGCACCTTCCGCTGGTGCTCGATCAGCCGCGTGTAACGCCAGGTGTTGCGGTGGATCTCCAGCTGGACGCCCTCGGACACCTTCTGCGCGTGGTCGATGAACCGCTTGGTCGTCGCGTCCAGGAGCCGCCCGGGGTCCTCGTCGGAGTCCGGTTCGGCGCCCGCGGTCGCGTCCGGCGCGTACTGGACCACCTGGTCGTCGTTCAGCGACGCGAACATGATCGACCCGCCGGGGTCGCCCTGCCGCCCGGACCGGCCGCGCAACTGGTCGTCGAGCCGGCTCGACGGGTACCGGCCGGTGCCGATCACCAGGAGTCCGCCCAGGTCGGCGACCTTGTCGTGCGCCTCGGCGTCGCCGCTCCGCCGGCCACCCAGCCGGATGTCGGTGCCGCGGCCGGCCATCTGCGTGGACACGGTGACCGCGTCGTACGCGCCGGCCTCGGCCACGATCGCGGCCTCCTGCGCGTCGTTCTTCGCGTTCAGCACCACGCACTCGACGTCGGCGTCCGCGAGCATCTTCGCCAGGCGCTCCGACTCCGCGACGTCCCGCGTGCCGATCAGGATCGGCCGTCCGGTCCGGTGGACCTCCGCGATCTCCCGGACGATCGCGTTCTCCTTGTTCTCGACCGTGTCGTACAGCCGGTCCGGCTCGTCCTCGCGCACGCACGGCCTGTTCGGCGGGATGACCGCGACGCGCAGCTCGTAGAACTCCCGCAGCTGCTCGGCCACCGCCACCGCCGTGCCGGTCATGCCGCACACCGTCAGGTACCGGCTGATCAGGCCCTGCACGCTGATCGAGTCGAGCACCTCGCCGCTCTCGGTCGGCCGCAGCCTCTCCTTGGCCTCGACCGCGGCCTGCAGGCCGTCCGGCCAGCGCTGGCGCAGCGCGATGCGGCCGCGCGAGCTGTTGATCAGGTGGACCTTGCCGTCGCGGACGATGTAGTCGACGTCCCGCTCCAGCAGCGCGTGCGCGTGCAGCGCGGCGTTCACCGCGGCCAGCCGGTCGCTGTGCTCACCGGAGTACAGGTCGACGCCGCCCAGCGCCTTCTCGACGACCTTCGCGCCGCGGGTGGTGAGCCACGCGTTGCGGCCGTCCTCGTCCTTCTCGTAGTGCTGGCCCGGCTTGAGCGCGCGGACGATCTTGGCGACCTCGGGGTCGGACTGGCCCTCGTCACTCGACCCGGCCAGCACCAGCGGCACCTTGGCCTCGTCGATCAGCACCGAGTCGGCCTCGTCGACGATCACCACGTCCGGGTCCCGGCCGACCATGTCGTCGACCGTGGTGCAC
>NZ_JBJMIE010000134.1:0-39334 GCF_045807065.1 Actinophytocola sp.
GGGCACGTCGACCCGATCATCGGCAAGAACGCCCACATGGACGTGTTCCCCCGCGTCGTGGACTTCCTCAAGCGGAACGGGGACTAGGGCGCGTGCACAACGAACATGTCGACGTCGTGGTCGTCGGGTCCGGCTTCGGCGGCTCCGTCACCGCGTACCGCACGGCGGCCGCCGGGCTGTCCGTCGTGGTGCTGGAACGCGGCCGCGCCTACGCGCCGGGCACCTTCCCCCGGAATCCCGGCGACATGGGCGGCGCCTTCTGGGACCCGGACCAGGGCCTGCACGGCCTCTACGACGTGTGGAGCTTCAGCGGCTGCGACTCGGTCGTCGCCAGCGGTCTCGGCGGCGGCTCGCTGATCTATGCCAACGTGTTGCTGCGCAAGGACGAGCACTGGTTCGTGCACGACGAACCGCTCGACGGGGGCACGGCGCGGCCGTGGCCGGTGACGAGGGCGGACCTCGACCCGCACTACGACGCGGTCGAGGAGATGCTGGGCGCCACGCCCTACCCGTTCGAGCACCCGGCCTACGCGCACACGCCGAAGACCATCGCACTGCGGGACGCGGCCACCGAGCTGGGGCTCGACTGGCAGCTGCCGCCGCTCGCGGTCAGCTTCGCGAGCAAGCCCGGCGGCGAGCCCGGGCTCGGCCTGCCCATCGTCGAGCCGGCGTACGGCAACGTGCACGGCGCGGCCCGGCGCACGTGCCGGCTGTGCGGCGAGTGCGACCTGGGCTGCAACGACGGCGCCAAGAACAGCCTGGACCACACCTACCTCTCGGCGGCCCACCACCACGGCGCGGACCTGCGCACCCTGCACGAGGTGTGGAACATCCGGCAGCGGCCGGGCGGCGGCTACGCGGTGGACTACGTCCGGCGCGACGGCGTCCCCGGCAGCCACACCATCGAGTGCGACCGGCTGGTGCTGGCCGCCGGCACGTTCGGCACCACGCACCTGCTGCTGCGCAGCCGGGGTGAGCTACCCGGCCTGTCCGGCGCGCTCGGCCGCCGCTTCTCCGGCAACGGCGACGTGCTCGCGTTCCTGCTGCGCGCCAGGGACCGCACCCGGACCCGGGAGCTCGACGCGAGCCTCGGCCCCGTGATCACCAGCGCGATCCGCCTGCCGGACGACCTCGACGGCGAGGCCGGCGCCGGCCGCGGCGCCTACATCGAGGACGGTGGCCACCCCGGGTTCGTCGACTGGCTGGTCGAAAGCGCCGACCTGCGCAACAACGTCATGCGGGTCTCGCGGTTCGTCCTCAACCGTCTCTGGTCGACCTTCACCGGCGACAGGAACATCTCCGGCGACCTCGCGGACCTGTTCCAGTCCCCGGAGCTGTCCATGAACTCCCTGCCGCTGCTGGGGATGGGCCGCGACGTGCCGAACGGTCAGCTGCGGTTGCGCGGCGGGAAGCTCGACGTCGAGTGGGACCCGGAGGCGAGCACCGAGTACTTCGACCGCCTGGAGACCACCATGCGGCGGATCGCGGACGTGCTCGGCGCCGAGTACTCCGGCCTGCCCGCCTGGCTGGACCGCAGGTTCATCACCGTGCACCCGCTCGGCGGCGCCGCCATGGGACACCACCCGGGCGAGGGCGTCTGCGACGGCTACGGCGAGGTCTTCGGCCACCCCGGGCTCTACATCGCGGACGGGTCCGCCATGCCGGGCCCGGTGGGAGCGAACCCGTCCCTGACCATCGCCGCACTGGCCGACCGGCTGTCCACCCGGCTCCTGTCGACGAAGCCGACGCCCGCACCCCGCCCACAGCCGCCCCGGCCGAGCGTCGAGCCGACCGCGCTGTCGTTCCACGAGAAGATGTCGGGCTTCGTCGTCCTGGGCGCCACCGACCCACGGTCGACGCGCCGCGGCGACGGCGAGCGACTGTCGTTCGAACTGACCATCCACGTCGACGACGTGGACACGTTCCTGGACCACCCCGAACACCTGGCCCGCGCCGAGGGCTGGGTGGAAGCGGCGTGCGTCGGCGGCCGCCGCCCGGTCGAACAGGGCTGGTTCAACCTGTTCGCACCGAGCGAAGCGCCGGGCAGCCGAACCATGCGCTACCACCTGTGGTTCACCGACACCGACGGCCGCGCCCGCACACTCAGCGGCTGGAAGGACGTCCACCAGGGCCCCATCACGCACATGTGGCGCGACACGACCACGCTGTACACCAAGCTGCTGTGGAACCACATCGCCCCCGACGACGACGCCCTCCCGAAGGCCGCCGCCGGCGCGGGAATACTGCGCATCACCCCGATAGCCCTGACCTCAACCATGCGCAACTTCCGGGTGAGCGGCCCACACCCGGTCGCCGGACTGACCCGCTTCGGCAGGTTCTTCCTGGGCGGCCTGTGGGACGTCTACGGACCGGGGTGATGAGGGGACACCCCGTGAGGTGGCCGATCGGAGTAGCTGGGGGGCAGCTCCGGTCGGCCACGCTGTCCCCCCGGGCTCGGTTGCCAGGAACGACCCGATCACCCCCGCACGCCACGCCCCGCGGTAAAGGCCAGCATCGCCGCGGCAGTCCGCGCCGGGTCCTCGAGGTTGGGCGAATGCCCGACCCCACCCAACAACTCGACCAACGCCCCAGGAACAACCCGGTAACCGCCGGCGGACGAAACCGTCCACCGTCGATCCTCCTCTCCGAAGAGCACCAACCACGGCTTCCCGAGCACCGCCAACCGCGCCGGCAGGGACCGCTCGTCCAGATAGGCGCGAACGGCCACCGACGTCGCCCCGAACACGGCGAAGTCGATATCGCGGAACTGATCCACATAATCCCGCGGAATCTCGAAACCGGGCCGGAACCCGTCACTCATGGCCTGCCGGATCTCGTCATCGCTCAATTCCGCCCACGCCGTCGCCCGGCGGGGAACGTCCTTGGCGACATAAGCGTCCATGTCCGGCCCGGTGTTGATGAGCACGGCCGCACCGACCAGCTCCGGCCGCAGCTCGGCGAGCGCCGTGACGATCACCCCGCCACTGGAGTGCCCCGCGACGACGGCGTGCCCGACGCCGAGCCGATCCATGGCCACCCCGACCCGCCGGGCCTGGTCCGCGACCGCGTAGCTCGCGCCGTCCGGCCGCGCCGACCGCCCGCAGCCGAGCAGATCGATCCGGATGACCCGATGGGACCCGGTCAGCAACGGAACCAGGGGGTCCCACGAACGCCCGGACGCGGCCGTCCCGTGGATGAGCAGGAGCGCGGGCGCGTCGCGGGGGCCGTCCTCGTACACGTGGAGCTCGCCGTCCGCCAGGGACAGGGTCGACTCGGTTTGCTTGCCGTCAGAAACAGTCATGGGAGCCACTCTCACTCCCGCCATCTCCCGACGGCTTGTACGAATGTCCGTAGCATGGGGCGATGGGGGAGGAACCAGACGACGGGCTGCTGTGGGACATCGCGTGCCCGAGCCGCCCGATCCGCGTCCCCGGCGTCACGATGGCGGGTTTCGTCGACCGCGGCATCACCCCGCCTGGCCTGCGGCTGATCCCGCACCCGGCGGTGACCCTGATCCTGGTACTCGGCGGCACGGTCGCCATGGAGGACCACACCGGCCGGCGCCAGCAGGGCAGCTTCGTCCTCGGTCTCGGGTCCGGCGAGACCCTGCGCGCGGTGCGGACGGACGCCTTCGAGTGCCTGCAGGTGCGCCTGTCACCGGTGGTCGCGCACGCCGTCCTGGGGGGCGCGCTGGGCGAGCTGGGCGGCGCCGTGCCGTTCGACGAGTTGTGGGGCCGGGAGGCGTCGCGGGTCACCGAGCGGCTGAGTGACCTGTCCTCCTGGCAGGAGCGCTTCGCGTGGGTCGACCGGTGGCTCGCCGACCGGTGCGCGGCGGCGACCCGGGTGGACCCGGAGGTGGCGTGGGCCTGGCGGCGGATCCTCGCCGGCCGGGGCACGGTCCGGATCGAGCGGTTGGCGGCCGAGGTGGGCTGGAGCCGCAAGCGCCTGTGGGCCCGGTTCCAGTCGCAGCTCGGCCAGCCGCCCAAGCGGGCCGCGAAGCTGGTCCGCTTCGACCACGCCGTGCACGACCTGGTCGCGGGCGGGAACCCGGCGGGGGTGGCGGCCGACGGCGGCTACGCCGACCAGTCCCACCTGCACCGCGACGTCGTGGCGTTCACCGGGTTGACCCCCGCGACCGTGGTCGACGAGCCGTTCCTCGCGGTCGACGAGCTCGCCTGGGGCTGGCCCGGACGCCGCCCTCGGCCGTGACCGAGCACTCAGCCGCGCGTAGGCCGAACTGACGTGGACGTGCCGTCGAACGGGGCATACTGGACGGGGTGACCGAGCGGCAGACCGCGGCGCGCGAGGCAGTGGACCGGCTGCTCCGCCCGACCCGCATCTACGTCGAGCCGGCGGCGGCGGAGCTGCCGCGAGGACGCGCCGTGCTCGACCGGTTCCCGGACGCGGAGCGGGTGGAGGTGGCGAGCCACTGGCAGATCCCGGAGCTGCACGGCGACGAGGCCAACGTGCGCCGCTGGGTGCGGATCAAGACCGAGGCGCTCGTGCTGGGCGTGAAGAAGTCGCTGACCGCGCGGCGCAACGACCGCTCGTCGAACTTCATCGCCCCGTCCACGGCCAACGGCTGCGCGATGGCGTGCGCCTACTGCTACGTGCCGCGGCGCAAGGGCTACTCCAACCCCATCACGGTGTTCGCCAACATCGAGCAGATCACCGGCTACCTCCACCGGCACATCACCCGCCAGGGCACCAAGCCGCGGCCGGACCAGTGCGACCCGCACGCGTGGGTGTACGACATCGGCGAGAACTCCGACTGCTCGGTCGACGCGCTGGTCAGCGACAACGTCAGCGACCTCGTCGCGCTGTTCCGCCGGCACCCGACCGCGAAGGCCTCCTTCGCGACGAAGTACGTCAACTCCGACCTGCTGGCGCTCGACCCCGCCGGCCGCACACGGATCCGCTTCTCGCTGATGCCCGCGCGGCTGGCGAAGCTGCTGGACGTGCGGACCTCGCCGGTCGGGGACCGCCTCGCGGCGCTGGACGCGTTCGTCGACGCCGGCTACGAGGTGCACGTGAACCTCAGCCCGGTCGTGCTCCACGACGGCTGGTTCGACGACTGGCGGGAGCTGCTGACCGACCTCGGCGACGCCGCCGGTCCCCGCACCAGGGCACAGCTCGCCGCCGAGATCATCATGCTCACCCACAACCAGAACCTGCACGAGGTCAACCTCGGCTGGCACCCGAAGGCCGAGGACGTGCTGTGGCGTCCCGACCTCCAGGAGACCAAGCGGAGCGGCAACGGTGCCGACAACCTGCGCTACCGCGTGCACCACAAGCGCCGGGAGCTGGACCGGCTGCTCCAGCTGATCAGCGAGGTCGCGCCGTACCTGCGGGTTCGCTACGCCTTCTGAGCGCGGCTACCGCGTGTGGGCGCGCTCGCGGCGCACGGGGCCGACGTCGGCGTGGCGGCCGGGCAGCACCGCGGCGTGCCGCTGTCCCGGGCCGGGTCCGCGCCGCGCGGCCAGGGCGTCGGCGACGACCCCGGTGGCGACGGCGTACACGGTCTTGTGCAGCAGGTCCACCACCAGCTCACCCCGCGGCCAGGTGGGCGGCGGGGCGCCGACCCCGGTGAGGTTCTCGAGGATCTGGTCGTTGGTGAGCCGGACGACGGCGAACTTGGCCGACGACCACGGGCCGCGCAGCCCGGCGTGCGCCATGACCGAACGCAGCACCCCGAGCACGATGCCCTGACCGAAGTGCATCGCCCAGTTCACGGGCACCGGCTGCCGGCCGTCCTTCTCCGGCATCCCGGTCAGGCGCTGCAGCACCCGCGCCGGCACGTGCGAGTCCGGGCGGTGGGTCAGGCGCTGCTCCACCTTCTCACCCACCGTCATCACCAGAACCCCGACGCCGCCGGCGACCAGGCCCTCCCACAGAGCGCGTCTCATCATGCCGGCCCGGGTACCCCCGCGCGCCCGGTCAACCCCCGCCGATCCGCTCCATCGGGTGAACGCGCGGTTTGCCGCACCGCCGCCGGGTATTCGGCCGCGATCGGGAAACGGCGACTGCGGGGAGAAGCGGATGCCAGACATCAGGACGGCGATCATCTACTACTCGGCCACCGGCAGCGTGTACGCGATGGCCCAGACCGCGGCGAAGGCCGCCGAGCACGCCGGGTCCGAGGTGCGCCTGCGGAAGGTGCGCGAGCTGGCGCCGGAGGAGGCGATCGCCAGCAACGAGGGGTGGGCCACCCACGCCCGCCAGACCCAGGACGTCCCCGAGGCCACCCTGGACGACCTGGAGTGGGCCGACCTGCTCGTCATGGGCGCGCCGACGCGGTTCGGGATACCGGCGGCGCAGCTGAAGCAGTTCATCGACACCACCGGTCCGCTGTGGGCGGAGGGCAAGCTGGTGAACAAGGTCGCGACGTCGTTCACGTCGACGGCCACCGCGCACGGCGGGCAGGAGACCACGCTCACCGCGCTGAACACACCTTCTACCACTGGGGCTGCGTCATCGTCCCGCCCGGCTACGCCGACCCCATCCAGTTCCAGGCCGGCAACCCCTACGGCGCGAGCCACACGTCCAACAACGGCCAGGTCCCA
This sequence comes from Actinophytocola sp., assembly GCF_045807065.1. GTDB lineage: Bacteria > Actinomycetota > Actinomycetes > Mycobacteriales > Pseudonocardiaceae > Actinophytocola. The sequence continues at coordinate 6,564 of NZ_JBJMIE010000134.1, forward strand.
CCCGGCCAGGTCGAGCTGGACGCGATGTCCTTCCAGACCAGGCGTGCCGTCGAGATCGCCACCGCGCTGAAGGCCGGGCTCGCCCGGTAGTTCGGCCGGCGTCAGTTTGGCCGGCGTCTGCCTTGGGAACCACGATGGGGTGACCAGGGGAGCGGCGCTCGTCGCGGTGATGCTGCTGGCCGTCGTCGCCGGGTGCGACGACGACCCGGGGACTGCCAGCCGGGTGGTGACCGGCGAGCTGGCCGGGCGGCACGAGGCGGAGCTGGACGTGGTGAGCGGCGCCGACACCGTCACGGTGCGCGCCGCGGACCTCGGCGACGACCTGTTCCGCGCCTCCGCGCCGGTCGGTGCCCGGGTGGTGCCGGTGGCCGACGTGGACCGCTCGGCGGTCCGGGTCTCGCTCACCGACTCCGCCGGCCCGGGCGGGGCCGACCTGGTGGTGGAGCTGAACACGAAGGTGCGGTGGCGGATCCGCCTGGACGGCGGCGCCAAGCAGGCGACCGTCGCGATGGGCGGGAGCCGGCTCGCCGGGCTCGACTTCGGCGCCGGCAACTCGCGGATCGAGGCGAGCCTGCCCGAGCCGACGGGCACGGTGCCGGTCCGCATGGCCGGCGGCGCGTCCGTGTTCGACCTGCGGCTGCCACGGGACGTCGCCACCCAGGTGCGCATCGCCGGCGGAGCCGGTTCGGCGACCATCGACGGCGTCCAGCACACAGGCATCCCGGGCGGCACGGTCTACACCCCGGACGGGTGGGACAGCGCGACCGACCGCTACCTCATCGACAACACGGCGGGCGTCTCCTCGCTCACCGTCGACCGGATCCCCGGCTGACGGTGGCGCCCGACACCCACCCGGTGTCCTCGGCGGTCTCGGTTCTCGACGGCCGTCTCAGTTCTCGACGATGATGGTGCCACCCGTGGCCTGGGCGGCGGTGGCGGTCACAGCGGCCCCTGCCGTGAGCGCCACGATCAGTAGCAACAGTGCGACGATGCGGCGGAGAACGGCCATTGGTCGCCTCGCTTTCGGGCTGGTGCGCCAAGGGTAGCGCCGGCCGGGACACACCTCCACCCCTGCCCGGCGGATTCCCCGCCACCGGCCGGGCCGCGGCGCCGCCGTCTCCCCGCTCTGTGTTGATTACCGGTCGATCGGCTGGGATCGCTCCATCGGGTGTTGAGGCAACACTCCACAGATTGTTGATCACCACTCGATCGGGTGTTGAGGGCATGGGTTCGAGGGCAGGTGACCCCGCGTTGCCCGTTGCCGTCCCCCGACCGGGGTGATGCCCATCCGGGCGGCGGGCGGGTTCGGGTGGTATTGCTGGGCGGGTCGAAGATCGGCTCGCCTACCACCGCAGGAGGTCGTTCCCCCGTGCCAGATCCCCGCTTCCGCGCCTTCGCCGACCGTCTCCGCGCCCGCGAGCGCGCCGTGGGCTACTGGGTGGCACTCGACAGCCCGGTGTCGACCGAACGCATCGCCCGCCTCGGCTACGACTACGTCACCCTCGACGCGCAGCACGGCCTGCTCGGCTACGCCGGCCTCCTGGCCGGCCTGACGGCGATCGACGCCGCGGGCGTCTCGGTGGGCCTGGTCCGGGTGGAGGCGAACGACCCGACGTACATCGGCAAGGCCCTCGACGCCGGCGCGGGCGGCGTGATCGTCCCCCTGGTGGACGACGCCACGGGCGCGGCGGCCGCCGTGGCCGCCGCCCACTACCCGCCGTCGGGCCGCCGCAGCTACGGCCCGACGCGCTCGGCACTGCGCGTGGGCCCGACCCCCCGGGACGCCGACGCGACGGTGGTGGTCCTGGCGATGATCGAGACCCCCGGCGGCCTGGCCAACATCGAGGAGATCTGCGCGACCCCCGGCCTGGACGGCGTCTACGTCGGCCCGGCCGACCTGCGCCTAGCGGTGGGCGGCACCCACCCGAACGACCCGGCGGTGGACGAGCCCTTCGAGACGGCACTACGCACGATCCGCGACACCGCGGCGACCGCCGGCATCGCGGCAGGCGTCCACACCTTCACGGGCGACCAGGCCGCCAGCCGGCTGGCGGAGGGCTACACGTTCGCCACTGTCTCCTCGGACCTGGCCCACGTGGAACAGGCCGCCCGCACTCACCTGGAGGCCGCCCGCCGGTAACCCTCGGGCACTGCCCCGGACCACGTCGGATCGGCCACGCCGAGCGCGGCCGACCCGCCGCGCGGCGATTGTCAAATTCTTGTCCTGTGGGTGAAACAGCGTCAGAACTAGCATGAACTCGATGACGGCTGACCCGGATTTCGACGCTGCCGAGGAATTGGTTCGGCAGGCCGTCGAATGCTTCGAACGCTCCCGCTACCTCGCCCCCGGCGTCGCGGAGGCGTTCGTGGAAAGCCTCGCATTCAGATACTGGCGACACGACGCTCGGGTGCTGCTGGTGTCCACGATCCCCGGGCAACCGCAGTGGATCTGGCCGCCCGATCTGAGCGGTGACGACAGGCGGCGAGCGGTCATCACGCTGTTCACGGAAGTTGGTGTCGCCACCGCCTCCCATGACGCGTTGCGGTTCGTCTCGGACTCGGTCTGCCACTACCTCGCGCTCACCGAGGTCGGTGACCTGCCGCACCGGCCGGCGGCCGCCGCGGAACTCGGCGAGCGCGACCGGGGCCAGGGTGCCACGGCCTTCCTCACCATCGCGGCTGCCGGTGCCAGGAAGGAACCGAAGCCGCTCGACCTCCTCCGGGCGGCGCACGTCCTCGATCCGGAGCGCACGACCGCGACGCTCGTCGACCAGACGCAGGCGGACAAGATCTTCGCCGACCTGGCGCGCACCGCCAAGATCGGCCTGGTGCGGGTCCGGGCGGCCCTGCAGCTATCACCCAGCGAGGATGTCGTGCGCATCCTGGACGAGATCGTGTGCCAGCTCGGCGGGCACGAGGACGTCCAACGCGCCGCGGCCGAGGAGGCCGTGAAGTACGACGAAGAGCAGGCACGGTGGCGGTTGTCCCACGTCCAGCCCAACCTTTCGCCGCGCACGGGTGCCTTCGTCGCCGACCTGCTGCGGCGCGCCGGGCGGTAGCGGATGACCGAGAGCAGCTGACAGCGCGATGCCGGCGAGGGCGGAACAGGTCGACGCGGTGGGCGTGCTCAGGGAGACCGAGCTGTTCGGTTCGCTCGACGAGCGGGAGCTCACGGCGGTCGCGACCTCGTGCCTGCGGCGCACCTACGGGAAGGGGCAGTACCTGTGCCATCAGGGTGACCCGGGGGACCGGCTGTTCGTCCTGGCCCGAGGCATCGCCAAGGTGACGTTCGTGTCCGAGCGGGGCGCGGAGATGGTGCTGGCGACGCTCGGTCCGCACGGCATCGCCGGGGAGATCGCGATCCTCGACCAGGGACCGCGGTCCGCGTCGGTCGTGGCCGTCCTGCCCACCACAGCCCTGATGCTGAGCCGGTCGGTCCTGCTCGAGCTGATGGGCGCTCATCCGGCCGTGCTGAACGCCCTGCTGACCCGGCTCGGGGCGTTGGTGCGGCGGCGGACCGAACAGGCCGGTGATCTGGTCTTCCTCGATCTGGGCGCGCGACTCGCGAAGCTGCTGCTCCAGCTGGCGGTGGAGCACGGCCGCCACGACGGCGACCGGGTCGTGCTGGAGCTCGGCCTGAACCAGAGCGAGCTCGCGGGGATGGTCGGTGGCAGCCGACCGGCCGTGAACCGGGTTCTACACGTGCTCGCCGCTCGCGGACAGGTCGAGGTCAGCGGCCACACCATCACCCTCTGCGACCTGCCGGCCCTCCGTCGCCGTGCCGGTGGTTGAGCTCCCGGCTGTCCGCGGAACGACACCGGTGCTGTGCTCCCGGTGACAGCGTCGGCGGCCGCCATCGGGAAGGGTTTTCCGTTCCGAGCCGGGAAACAAGCACCTGGAGGACCACACCATGCGCCGTCGTACGCTCGTTGCCCTGGGCGGCATCGTCGCCCTGGTGATGACCCTGGCCAGTCCTGGCCTCGCGTCCGCCATGTGGACGCCGGTGAACTTCTACATGTTCCAGACCCAGCACGTGTGCCGCGATGGGCTCGTCATCGACCTCGCCTACAACGATCCCGCCGCCACCCAGAACCTGACGTCGTGGCCGATGACGGTCTGGGTCTACGACCCGGCCACCCACGCGACCGCGTCCAAGGGTTTCACTGTGCCGCGCAGCACGACCACCAGCGCGCCGGACATGCTGCAGAGCGGGTTCCACGCCATGTACCTGAGCCGCAACAACAAGTTCCCCTGGACTACCGCGCGGGCACCCGGCAGCCAGGTCTCGGTGGCGGCCGGCACGCAGGACTACCGCGTCCGAACCGTGGAGAACTGTTCGATCAACACCCGCCTGGATCCCTTCGCCGTCGGCTACGTCTGGGCCCACACGCCGACCCCGACCCCGACCACCTATTACCCGGACCAGTACTGGTCGTACAACAGCACCATGCAGGCCAACTCGGTGACCAGGACCGGGACGGGCACCTACACCGTCTCCTTCCCCGGACTGGCCGGCACGGGCGGAAACGCGCAGGTCACCGCCTATGGACCGGTAGCCAGGGTGTGCAAGCTGGCGAACCCGCCGATGACCACGTCCGGCACCACACTGCGGCTCAACGTGCGGTGTTTCTCGGCGGGGTCCAGCGGCGTGCCAGCCGACGCGCAGTTCACGGCCTCGTACACCGCGGGGTACGGCACGGCCAATACCCTGGCGTTCCTGCTCGCCGACCAGCCCGCCAGCGCTTCCTACCGGCCGAACCCGACCTACCAGTACAACAACAGCGGTGGGTACCTGTCCGTCTCCCGGCAGAGCACCGGCAAGTACACGGTGTTCATCCCTACCAACTCGTTGGCGCCATGGGGTGGCAGCGTCAAGGTCACCGCGGTCGGCACCACGAACACCGACTGCAAGGTCCGTGACTGGTTCGAGTGGGACTACACGGAGTACGTCGACGTGTGGTGCTTCGGCGGAAACGGGTTGCCCGCGGACTCGATGTTCAGTATGGCCTACGTGTACCGCATGAACCTGCTCGGCAACAACCTCATGGCGGACGGCTATGTCCTCTCGGACGATGAGGAACCGTCGATGAACTCCTATTACTCGCCGTCCACGGCATACCAGCGCAGTGCGACGATCTCCGAGTCCGGGAACGTCTACCTCCGCCGCGAATATCCCGGCGACTACCCGGCACCCTACGACGTACTGCTCACTCTCCAGAACTCACAACAACTCTCCGGGAACGGCGCCAGTTGGGATGGTGGCAACGTGCAGGTCACCGCCTACGGCGTGGACGAGTACGGGAACCAGAACCACCGGTGCCAGGTCGGGAACTGGACCGACGACATGTGGGTCGACGGGCAGAACTACGCGCTGTCGGGTCGACGGGTCCGGGTCTACTGTTTCGACGCGGGGGGAAATCCGGCGCAGAGCCAGTTCACCTTGCAGTACACCGGGCAACTCCAGTAGTAGGGGGCCGCGGGATTGAGTTCGCACTGGCGGCCGTTCGTGCCGGACCAGGTCGTGGAACTGGTCCGGCACGGCGCGCCGCCGGTCGGGGCGCCGCGGCGGTGGGACGCCGTGGTGCTGTTCGCCGACATCGCCGGCTTCACGGCGATGAGCGAGGCGCTGTGCGCGGCCGGCCGGCAGGGCACCGAGGACCTGAGCCGGCGGCTGAACGTCTACTTCGGACATCTGGTCGAACGGGTGGTCGCCTCCGGCGGGAGCGTGATGCGCTTCGCCGGGGACGCGGTGACCGCCGTGTTCCCGGCGGACGCGCCGCGGCGGGCGGTGCGCTGCGCCCTGGAGATGCGTGCGTTGACCGGCGACGGCGACCTGACCGTGAAGATCGGGCTCGCGGACGGGTCGCACAGCGGCGTGGTAGTCGGTGCCCCGGCCGTCCGCCTCGAGTACGTGGTCATGGGCGACGCGGTGAACCACGCCGTGGCCGCAGAACAGGTCGGCGCGCCTGGCGAGATCCTGGTGGACCAGAGCCTGCTGGACGTGTGCGACGGGATGGAGACCGGCGAGCGGCGGGGCCGGGCGCATCTGCTGACCGGAGGAATGCCGGTTGACGGGACCACCGCGGCGCCGGCGCCGGAACCCGTGCCCGAGGCGGTGACCGCGAGACTGGCGCCGTTTCTGCACCCGCCGGTGGCGGCCAGGCTCCTGGCCGGGCGGCGCGGCCTGGTCGACGAGCACCGCGAGGTCACCGTCGCGTTCGTGACCGCTCCCAGCTGGACCGCGGGCCGGTTCCAGCATTACGCGGCCCGGGCCGTGCGCATGATCGGCCGGTACGGCGGACACCTGCTGCAGATCGACACGGGGGACAAGGGCAACCTGCTTGTGGTCTGCTTCGGTGCGCCGGTCTGCCACGAGGACGACGAGGACCGGGCGGTCCGCTGCTGCCTCGCGTTGCTCGGTCTGCCCGGTGGCCCGTTCCGCGCTGGGCTCACCACGGCGTTCGCCTACTGCGGCGAGGTCGGCTCGCAGCGCCGCCGCGAGTACCTCGTCGTGGGTGACTCGGTGAACCTCGCCGCCCGGTTGATGCAGGCCGCCCGCCCGGGACAGCTCCTCGTGACCGGACGCACCCGTCAGCGCCTGACGGGGTCCGTGACGGCGCGGGCACTTCCGCCGCTCAGTGTGAAGGGCAAGTCCGCGCGCATCCCGGTGTGGGCTGTCGAGGCGGTCGCGGCGAAACGATGGCGGGCGGCCCCGGCCGGCGAGGGGCTGATCGGCCGCGCGGTGGAGCTGGAGCTGCTACGGACCCTCGTCGAGCGCGTCGTGGGCGGTGCCGGCCAGGTCGTGTCGATCACCGGGGAGGCCGGCGTCGGCAAGACCCGGCTCGCCGACGAGGCGGTCCGGCTCGCGGTCGAGGCGGGCTTCGCGCCCTACCGCGGCGCGGCCCACGCCCACGAGACCGAGACGAGCTACTTCTGTTGGCGCCCGATCTGGCGACTGCTGCTCGGCGTGTCGGACGGCGGGCCGCTCGCGGAGTGCCGGGCCCGGGTTCGCGAGTACGTGACCGCCCTCGACGGCGGCTCTGCCCACCGTGCACCCTTGCTCGCACCGGCCGTCAACATCCCGATGCCGGACACCGAACTCACCTCGGGCCTGGACCCGGCGACCCGGACGGACGCACTGCACGTGCTCCTGGCCGACGTGCTGCGCAGCCGTGCCGCCGCCGGCCCGATCGTGCTGGTGCTTGAGGACTGCCACTGGACGGATCCGGCGTCGGCCGCGTTGCTCGACTTCCTCGCCGGTGCGCTCCACGATCAGCCGGTCCTGCTTCTGGCCACCGCTCGTCCGGCCGGCGCGGCCGCCGCGGCGGCCGAACCGTTCGATCGGCACGAGCACTGCTCGGTCCTGGCGTTGCGGGAACTGTCCGACGCCGAGGCCGAGCGGCTGGTCGCCGGCCGGCTGCGGCGACTCTACGGCGAGCGGGTCCTGCCGTGCCCCGAACTGCTCGCCGTGCTCGTGTCGCGCGGCGCCGGCAATCCCTTCTATCTCGAGGAGCTGGCCAGTCTGGTGCACTCCCGCGGGGTCGATCCGGGTGACCCGAACGCCGTCACGGCCATCGACCTGCCCGACACCCTGCGCAGCCTGCTCACCGCGCGGCTCGACCAACTCGACGAAGGCGAGCAGGCGGCGGTCAAGGTGGCGAGCGTGATCGGGCAGGTGTTCACGGCGAGCTGCGTGCTGGGCTCCTACCCCGAACTCGGCGGTGCCGACGCTGTCCGCACGCACCTCGACCGCCTGTGCCGCCGGGAAATCACCACCCTGCGGCACGCCGGGCCGGACCCGGAGTACGCGTTCCGGCACGTCCTCACGCAGGAGGCCGTCTACGACACGCTCACGTTCGCCATGCGTGCACAGCTGCACGAGTCGGTGGCGGGTTTCGTCGAACGCACCCACGGGCCGGAGCTCACGCCCTACGTCGACGTCCTGGCCCACCACTACGGCCGTACCGGCAACAGGGTCAAGCAGATCACCTGGTTCCGCGCGGCCGGGGACGCGGCGCGCTCCGCCTTCGCCAACGAGACCGCGATCGGCCACTACCAGCGGCTGCTGCCGCTGTTGCCGTCCGAGCGTCGCGGCGAGGTGCTCGTGCACCTGGGCACGGTGTGGCACCTGACCGGGCAGTGGAGCGACGCGGAGTCCGCCTGCCGCGAGGCACTGGAGGTCGCGTCGGCAACGCAGGACCGCGTGGTCGTCGCGAAGAGCCAGCGCGACCTCGGCCTGCTGTGCACCTACCGGCGGGCCTACGCGGACGCGGTGAGCTGGCTGACCAGGGCCGGCGAGGAGTTCGAGCGGCTCGGTGACACCCTGGGAGTGGCAAGCACGCTCGACCGGCTGTCCTTTGCCCACTTCCAGCAGGGGCGCTACGCCGAGGCCCTGGCCACCGCGGAACGACATCTGGCCCTCGCGACCGCCGCCGGGGACGAGAACGGGCGCAGCACCGCGCTCGAGAACATGGGGATGGTGCACGGGCACACCAGCAACCACCGGGTGGCCATCGACCTGCTCGGGCAGGCGCTGGCCATCGCGGAGGACGCCGGCAACCTGCGCGGGGTGAGCTATGCGGCGAATGACCTTGCCGGTGTCCACCTCCGACAGGGCGACCACGTGCGGGCGATGGAGTACCTGGAGCGGGCACGCGCCGCCGCCGAGAAGATCGGGTTCCGGTCGCTGGCCGCGGTGCTCATCGGCAACGCGGGCGAGCTGTACCGGGAACAGGGCGATCATCCGCGTGCCGTCGGTTGCCTCAGCTACGCCCTGCGGATCGCGCTCGACCTCGGCGACTGGCACAGCCTGCTCGGACAGCTCGGCAACCTGGGACTCACTACCGCGGCCCAGGGCCGCTTCGACGTCGCCGACCGGTTGCTCGACCGGGCCGTCGAGCTGGCCCGCGCACTCACGGCGCCCTATGTGCTGTGCGAGTACCTCTACTGGCTGGCCCGGCTGCGCGCTGACCAGGGCCGTGGCGCCGAGGCGGCGCGGTGCAACGACGAGGCGTTGGAGATCTCCGACCGGATCGACCACCGGCACCACCGGTTGCACTGCCGTCTGCTGGCGCTGCGGCTCGGGCAGGCGGCCGGGCGGCTGGACCGTGCGGCGGTGGCGGCAAGGCTGACCGCGTTGCTCCCGCACTGGCTGGAACCCGCGGAACAGGCGGCCATCCACGCGGCCAGATGGGCGGTGACCGGCTCCGACACGGACCGGGCCGTCGCCGTGGCGCTCTACCGGTCGCTCTACGAACGGGCACCCAACGAGGAATGCCGAGAGCGCCTGGCGGAGCTGACCGACGAGCCGCTGCCGCCGGCCCCCATGCTGCCGCCCCTGCCGGCCGAGGTGACCGAGGCCGACCTGGACCTCGACACCGCCATCCGGCGAATCGACCTGGAGCTCCGTGACCACCTGACGTCGGGGCCGGTCACTGGTAGGTGATCATCACCGGGGCTGGGCGGCGGCTCATGGTCTGCTCCGGGGTGAGCATGGGGTGGTCCTCGTCGTAGAAGTTCTTCCAGCCCAGGGGGAGGTCGGTGGGGCGGGCGGTTACGACGGAGTGCCAGGTGGCGTCCTTCTGGCCGGTGGAGCCCTGGCCGTCCATGTGGATGAGCACGGCCAGCTCGTCGTGGGTGGTGTCGAGTGCTGGCTCGTCGCGGATCATCGACAGGCGGAACTGGTGGATCACGAACAGCTTCTGCGGCAGGGCGTGCTGGGCGGTGAGGTCGGCGAGCCACGCCTCGGTGCGGTTGACCTCGGCGGCGTCGATCCCGCCGATCTGTTTCAGCGGGACCTGGTCGGGGCCGAGCTTCCACTCGGGGTCGACCGCGAGGCCGACGTGCGGCATGAGCAGCAGGGGTTCGTAGCGCTGTGCCTGCGCGGTCAGGTCGGCGCGGCCGGGCTGCAGGTCCAGCACGACGTAGAGACCCGCCGCGCCGGCCTGTTCGACCCACGGCCGCAGGGACTCCACGGTGGACTCGCTGGAGAAGTCGCCGTCGGGGCCCGGGCCGCCTTCTGCGACGGTCGCGATGATCTCGAAACCCGGCACCACGGGCACGTCGCTGAGCGGCTCGTAGGCCTTGGCGGTCTGCCTCGCGCGGTCGATGCTGGCGCCGAGGTCCTGCTCCCCGAGTACACCGAGTGCCCGCGTGCCGGGATGCCCGTACAGGCAGACGAGACGCCGGCCCGGCAGCATGGTCTGGCCGCCGCCCGGCAGCTGCGTGCCCGTCGCCGCCACGGCCAGCCGGGTGCGGAGGCGGTCCGCCGGCCCGAAGGCACCCCCGACCGCCACGACGACGCGTGGTGGGGTCCGGTGCAGAGCCTCGATCGCGGCGGCGTCGGCCCGCGGGTCGGCGCCGTGCACGGGCACGACCGTGGCGCCCACCGCGTGGGCGGTCGCCGTGGCGGCCGCGTCGTCGCGTGTCACGTCCACGAGCACCGTGACCGCCAGGTGCTTGGGCGCCCGCACGGTGGGCAGGTCGGCGGGCAATGTGGGGGAGTCGGCCGGCTGGACGTCGTACACCGGCACGGCGGTCCGGCTCGATCGCACGAGCCGCTGTGCCTCGGCGCCCACGGCGAGGATCGCGTGTGGTGCCAGCCGCTTCAGCTCCCGCCCCACCGCGGCCTGTTCCTGTTGCGCCGCCGGCAGTACCGGCGCGCCGAGCCGGGGCGCGATGGCCGCCGCGGTGGCCATGCTCGCCGCGTCCCCCGCCGCGGCCTCGATCACCACCGGTGCCCGGCGGAACAGCAGCGAGCTGACCGCGATCGCCGACCCGGGACCCGGGGGCGCGTCGAGCACCGTCGTCTCCTGGCTGGGCCGCGTCAGTTCCGCCGCCAGCGCGGGGGATCGGGTCGTCGCGTCCGCTCCCGAAGCATGCGTGGCGGCCGACGTCGTGCAGCCGACGAGCCCGGCGCCGGTCGCCACCGCGACCAGCAGCGAACGCATCCGTGCACGTGCGGTGATCATGGCTCTCCAACGATAGCGGTCGGTACACGAGTAATACCAAGGGGTTACCGCCGCACACTAGGGGATCGCGGAGTGGTGCGCTGATCGAGACCGGAGCAGGCGGGCGCGCTCAGCGGTAGAGGCCGAGCAGCGCGCGCGTCGCCGCGTCGACGATCTCGTCCGCGGAGGCCTGCAGGGTGCCCTCGAGCCAGGCGGTGACGAGTTCGGCCATGCCGCCGATGAAGAGCAGGCCCGCGGTCTCGTCCTCGTTCTCGCTGCGGTCGCGGGAGCCCAGCCACTCCCGCGCCTCGACGGCCGACTGGTGGGCGAGGTGGCGCAACAGCTCGGTCCGGCGGCGGCGCAGCTTCGGCACGGCCACGGACTCCACGATGGCGACCCGGCCCTTCCTGGGGTCGTCGAGCAGCAGCCGCACGAACGCGTGGATCGACGCACGCACCCGTGCCTCGGGGACCTCGCCGGCCTGCTCGGCGGCGCGCCTGCTGGTCTCCTCGATCTCGGCCGCTATCTCGTTCATCACCGCCTCGAGCAGGGCGTCCAGACCGGCGAAGCTCTCGTAGAAGTAGCGCTCGGACAGGCCCGCCTCGGCGCACACGGCGGTCATCGTGGTGCGGGTGCCCGGGTCCGCCCACACCGCGAGCGCGGCCTCGAGCAGCCGGGACCGGCGTGCGGCGGCGCGCTCGGCGGCGCTCATGCCCCGGTAGACCCCTGACTGCACGGCCATGCCGCCCACCATGCCACACGGGGTCGGCGAACCAAGGTTGACAGGGCACTCTTCCTGAATAAGGCTGGGGCGTGACCGGTGCCACACCAGCGCGAGGTGCGCCCATGACGGCCGAGATCGCGGCGGCGAAGAAGACCGCGGACACGCGGCCGATGCCCGCGCTGCACCCCGACGACCGCGGCCTGCCCGTCGTCGGCCAGCTCCTCGCGTACGCCAGGGATCCGGTCGGCCTCTACCGACGCCACTACGAGCGCTACGGCCCGGTGGCGCCCTTCAGCTCGCTCGGCAGGAACGCGGCGATGCTGCTCGGCCCCGACGCCTGCGGCGAGGCACTGCAGAACAGGGACAAGGCGTTCGCGAACGAGCCTGCCTGGGCGCGGCTCGTCGGCCCGTTCTTCCACCGGGGCCTCATGCTCATCGACTTCGACGAGCACCTGGTGCACCGGCGGATCATGCAGGAGGCCTTCACCCGGCCGCGGCTGGAGGCCTACACCCGTCGGCTGCACCCGGCCATCGAGCGGGGCATGGCAACCTGGGTGGCGGACGAGGAGTTCCCGGCCTACCGGCGGCTCAAGCAGCTGACCCTGGACATCGCCGCCGACCTGTTCATGGGTGGCGCGCGGGACACCGGCCAGGCCGAGATGGACCGGGTCAACAGGGCGTTCGTCGCCTGCGTCCAGGCCGCCGCCGGGATCGTCCGCGCGCGCGTGCCGCTCACCCGGTGGGGCCGGGCCTACCGCGGCCGCGAGGTGCTCGAGAGCTTCCTCCGCCACTACCTGCCGGCGAAGCGCGCGCACCGGACCGACGACATCTTCTCCGTGCTCTGCCACATCGAGACCGACCGGGGCGACCGGTTCACCGACGACGACGTCATCAACCACATGGTCTTCCTGATGATGGCGGCGCACGACACCTCCACCATCACCGCCTCGACGATGCTGCAGTACCTCGGCCAGCACCCGGCCTGGCAGGAGCGCTGCCGCGCCGAGGCGCTCGCACTGGGGCCGGCCCCGTCCGCGGCGCGGCTGGAGGGGCTCGTCGCCGTCGACCTGGTGATGCGGGAGGCCCTCCGGCTGCGCGCGCCCGTCCCGGTGGTCGTCCGCCACACCGTCAAGGACACCGTCGTCCAGGGTGTCCGCATCCCCGCGGACACCGCTGTCGCGCTCGGCATCCAGTTCACGCACCTGATGGAGGACTACTGGACCAACCCGATGGTCTTCGACCCCGACCGGTTCGCGCCCGCGCGCCGCGAGGACAGGTCGCACCGGTTCGCGTGGTTGCCGTTCGGCGGCGGCGTGCACAAGTGCATCGGGATGCACTTCGCGGGCCTGGAGGTCAAGGCGATCATGCACCGGCTGCTGCGTGCCTACCACTGGCGTGTCGACCCCGGCTACCGGCCGCCGATGGACAACCACTCCCTGCCGTTCCCCAAGGACGGCCTGCCCATCACCCTGGTCAGGAACTGACGATGCAGGAACTGACATGACCGCCACCGCCATCCCCGTCGACACCGCCAGCGCGTACCGGCCGGCCTGGCTCACCGACGCGCGGCTCGCCTCGCTGCTGCGCTGGGTCGCCGTCCCGGCCTCCGGCGGCGCCGGCACCACCGCCGCCGCCGCCCCGTACGACGCGCTGCCGACGGTGGCGGTCCCGGCGGGGACACCGGCCGACGTCGAGGCCGCCGTCGCGCGCGCCCGGATCGCGCAGAAGGCGTGGGCCGCGCTGTCCCACGGCGCCCGCGCGCAGGTCGTGCTCCGCTTCCACGACCTGCTCGTGGAGGGCCAGGACGAGGTCATGGACCTGGTCCAGTGGGAGACGGGTAAGGCCCGCCGCCACGCCCGGCAGGAGGTCCTCCAGGTCGCGACCCTCGCCCACCACTACGCTCGGCACGGCCACGCCTACCTCGAGGACCGGCCGGTGCGCCCGGCCGTCCCCGTGGTCACCCGGGCCAGGGAGATCCGCGTTCCGAAGGGGGTCGTCGGGATCATCGCGCCGTGGAACTCCCCGCTCTACCTCGGCGTCGGTGACCTGGTCGCGGCCCTGCTCGCCGGCAACGCCGTCGTCGGCAAGGCCGACGAGCAGACCCCGCTGACCCTCCTGTGGGCGCGGGCACTCCTGGCCGAGGCCGGGCTGCCCGAGGACGTCTGGCAGGTCGTCTGCGGGGACGGGCCGACGATCGGCGAGGCGGTCGTCGACACCGCGGACCACGTGTGCTTCACCGGGTCCACCGCGTCGGGCCGGCGCGTGGCCGAGCGTGCCGCGCGCCGCCTCGTCGGGGTCTCGCTGGAGCTCGGCGGCAAGAACTCGCTCATCGTCCGCGCCGACGCCGACCTGGCCCTCGCCGCGCGCGGCACGGTCGAGGCCGCGTTCGCCAACAGCGGCCAGCTGTGCGCCCACATCGAGCGGGTGATCGTGCACGAGGCCGTCCACGACGCGTTCACCGAGGCGCTGCTGGCGGCGACCAGCGCCCAACGGCTCGGCCAGGGCTTCGACTTCACCCACGACGTCGGGCCGCTGGCGAGCCAGGCCCAGCTGAACAGGGTGCGCGCGCACGTGGCGGACGCGGTCGCCAAGGGCGCCACGGTGCTGGCCGGCGGTCGCGCCCGCCCGGACCTCGGCCCGTTCGCCTACCAGCCGACCGTGCTCACCGGCGTGACCGAGGACATGGACCTGTGCCTCGGCGAGACCTTCGGCCCCGTCGTCGCACTGCACCGGGCCGCCGACGACGCGGCCGCGGTCGCGGCGGCCAACCGCGGCCGCCGGGGCCGCTCCGTCGGCATCTTCAGCAGGAACGTCGCCGAGGCCGAGGCGATGGCCCGGCGGATCCGCGCCGGCGCGGTCGGCATCAACGACGGGGCGGCCCTCGCCGCGCCGATGGGCGGTCGCGGCCAGAGCGGTCTGGGGCGCCGCCACGGCGCCGAGGGCATCCGCAAGTACACCGACGCGCAGACTGTGGTCACATCCCGGGTCGGTCCCGTCGGCCCGGCGCCCGGCACGCGGGTCGAGTCCCTCGTGGCCCTGGGGAACAGGCAGCTCCGGCTGCTGCGGCGACTTGGCATCAGGTGAGGAGCGGCCATGGACTTCGATGACACCCCGCAAGAGGCGGCCTGGCGGTCCGAGGTGCGCTCCTTCCTGGAGCGGCACCGCGAGGAGCTGGGCTCCCGCCGCTCCGACAGGAACGCCGACCGGGAGGTCGCCAGGGCGCGGCAGGCCACCCTGTACGACGCCGGGTTCGTCGGCGTCACCTGGCCCGTCGAGGCCGGTGGCCGCGGTGGGACACCGATGCAGCAGGCGATCATCGACCAGGAGCTGGCCCGGCTCGGCATCCCCCCGCTGGTCAACCTCATCGGCATCGGCATGTGCGGCCCGACCGTGATGGCGCACGGCAGCGACGACCAGAAGCAGCGCTACCTGCGGCGGCTGCTCCGGGCCGACGACATCTGGTGCCAGCTGTTCAGCGAGCCGGCCGCCGGCAGCGACCTCGCCGCGCTGCGCACCAGGGCCGTGCGCGGCGCGGACGGCGACTGGCGGGTCAACGGGCAGAAGGTGTGGACCACCGGCGCCCACCTCTCCGACTACGGCATCCTGCTCACCCGCACCGACCCCGACGTGCCCAAGCACCGCGGGCTGACCATGTTCGTGGTCGACATGAAGACACCCGGCGTCACGGTGCGGCCGCTGCGGCAGATGAGCGGCGGCGCCGAGTTCAACGAGGTCTTCTTCGACGACGTGGTCATCCCCGACGCCGAGCGGCTCGGCGACGTCGGCGACGGCTGGCGGGTGGCGCTGACGACCCTGATGAGCGAGCGGCTCTCGCTGGGCGGCGGCGGCACCGACATCGGCATCGGTCCCGAGGCGGTGGCCCGGCACGTGGCCGACCACCTCGACGCCCTGCCGCCCGACCGGCAGGTGCTGGCGCGGCAGGAGCTGGGCCGGGCCTACGTCGCGGCACTCGGCAGCCGCTACACCGGCTACCGCCAGCTCTCGAAGCTCAGCCGGGGCGAGTTCCCCGGACCGGAGGCCTCCGCCGGGAAGCTCGCCAGCACCCGGACGGCCCGCGACCTGGCCGATCTCGCGGTGCGGGTGCTCGGCGCCGACGCGCGTGTCGCCACGACGCGCGACGGCAGCGGCCTCTGGCAGGAACTGCAGGCGGGACTGCCCGGCATGGCCATCGCCGGCGGCACCGACCAAGTCCTGCGCAACATCATCGGTGAGCGCGTCCTCGGGCTGCCCGCCGAGCCCCGCGCCGACAAGGGCGTCACCTTCCGGGAGAGCCTCGCCGCCGAGAGGACCAAGCCATGAACTTCGACCTGGATCCCGAACACCTGGACCTGGCCGGCGCCGCACGCGACTTCCTGGCGGCCTCGGCCTCCCCTGCCGCGGCCCGGGCGATGCTGGACGCGGGCGCCGGTGCCCGGCCGGGCCGCGCGGAGCTGGTCAAGAGCGGCTTCGCGACGATCACGGTCCCGGAGCACGCGGGCGGGGGCGGCGGCAGCGTCCTCGACCTCGCCGTGGTGGCCGAGCAGGCCGGGCGCCTGCTCGCGGCCCCGTCGCTGGTGACCTTCGCGCGGGCCGCCGTGCTGCTGGGTGGTGACGAGAGCAGGCTGGCCGGCCTCGCCGGCGGCGACCTGGCCGTCGCGGTCGTCGACGACGACGGCCCCGTCCTGGACGCCGCCGGCGCCGAGCAGTTCCTGGCCCTGCGCGACGGCGCCCTCGTGTGCGGGCCGGGCACCGTGACGGTCCGCGAGCCGATCGACCCGACCCGCGGCCTGGGCGACGTCACCCTCGGTGAGACCGCGGTGCTGGCGCCGGACGCGACCGAGCTGTGGCGGCGGGCCGAACGCGTCGGCCGCACGATCCTCGCCGCCGAGGGACTGGGCGCCGCCGCCCGCGTGCTGGAGATCGGCGTCGCGTACGCGAAGGAGCGGCATGCGTTCGGCCGCGCGATCGGCTCCTACCAGGCGATCAAGCACATGCTGGTCGACTCCTACGTCGAGGTGGAGCAGCTCCGCTCGCTGGTCTGGTGGGCGGCCTGGGCCGCCGACCACGCACCCGGCGAGCTGCCCCTGGCCGCGGCCGCCGCCAAGGCCGCCGCGGCCACCACGCTGGAGCACGCGGCCGAGACGGTGGTCCAGGTGCACGGTGGCATCGGGTTCACCTGGGAGCACGACGCGCACCTGTACTGGCGCCGGGCCAAGGTGGACCGGTTCCTCCTCGGCGACGACGTGGCCGCCTACGACGAGGTCGCCCGGCTCGCGACGGCGGCGCCGCGGTGACCGGCCCGGGGGAGCACACCTCGCCGTCCTCGCCGAGCGGGCCTTCGAGCGGCTCGGCGACCACGAGTCGCTGTTCTTCGAGGGCCGGTGGCTGACCTCGGGGGAGATCCACGAGCGGGCGGCCTGCGCGCGCACGGTGTGGCGCCGGGCGACCGGGTGGTCGTGATGATGATGAACACGCCCGAGGTGTTCATCTCCTACCGGGCGATCTGGCGGGCCGGCGCCGTGGCCACGCCGGTGATCTTCCTGCAGACCGTGCCGGAGCTGCGGCACGTCCTCACCGACTCCGGCGCCACGGCCGAGATCGTCAGCGCGGAGCTGCGGGACCTGTTCCGCGGTGCCGCGGAAGGGCTTCCCATCACCACCTTCGTGGTCGGCGAGGACGTGGGGGAAGGCGCCACCCCGTTCGCGGACCTGGATTGTGGCGAGCCGGCCGGGATCGAGCCACGCGCCGACGACGACCTCGCCGCCCTGCTCTACACCGGCGGCACGACCGGCCGGGCGAAGGGCGTCATGCTCAGCCACCGCGGCCTGTGGGAGTCCGGTCACGGCCTGCAGCAGGCCGCGCGGACCACGACCACGACCCGGTCGCCGCTGCCGCTGCCGCTCTCGCACGCCTACGGCCTGACCGTCACCATCGGTGCCCTGCACGCCGAACGCCGGCATCATGCCGCTCGGCTCGCTGCTCACGGAGCCCGACCAGGTGACCAGGGCCATCTTCGAGGTGAACGTGTTCGGCGTGATCAACGGCACGAAGGCCGTCGCGCCGGGGATGGTCGAGCGCGGTCGTGGCCACATCGTCAACGTCGCCTCGGCGGTGGGCCGGCCGTCGCGAACGGCGCCACCTACTCGGCCTCGACGTTCGCCGTGGTCGGGTTCAGCGAGGCCACGCGGGCGAGCTGGCACCGCTCGGCGTCGACGTCACGATGGTGCTGCCGACCGTGGTGCGGACCGAGCTGTCGGCGGGCGTCCCCGCGGCGCGGCGCCCGCTGACGCACCTCGGGGCGACGGGGACACTGCCGGTCACCGGACCCGCCGCGCCCGGCTTGGCAGCCGGCCGGCGACGACGTCGTCGACCAGCGCGCCCACCGTCTGCGCGGCGCACGCCTTGTTGGCGCCGATCCCGCCGGTGGAGCCGCGTTTCGCCCAGCCGACCACGTACGTGCCGGGGCGGCCGGTGACGCGCCCGGCAGTGTTCGGGATGGTCCCGGTCGCCTCGTCGAAGGGGAGACCGGGCAGCGCCGTGCCCCGGTGTCCGACGGCCCGCACGACCTGGCCGGTCGCGATCTCCACCGCGATCTCCACCGTGTCCTCCACCGTGTCCTCCACCGCGTCGCCGGTGCCGGTGACGCGCAGCCCCCGCACGGTCCCCTCGCCGGTGACCGCCAGGGGGGCGGAGTGGAACCGGAGCACGATGCGCCGGCGCTCGCCGGCGGGCGGTGCCGACCAGTCGACGCTCACCCGCTCGGCCCCGCGCAGGAGGGCCGCCTTGCCCTCGGCGGCGTCGATGGCCGTCGCGACGCGGGGGTCGTGTGTGTCGACGACCAGGTCGACGCCGGTGCGCTGGGTGAGTGCCAGCAGCTCCGAGGCCGTGTAGGCGGCCGACGCCGGGCCACCGCGGCCGAGGAGCACCACCTCGCGCACCTTGCTCGCCCGCAGGGCGGCCAGGGCGTGCGGTGCGATCGCGGTGCCCGCCAGGTCGGCCGGGTCGGCGGTGAGGATCCTGGCGACGTCGAGTGCGACGTTGCCCGTGCCCACCACCACGACCCGCTCCGCGGACAGGTCGACCGCGGTCGGCGCCACGTCCGGGTGGCCGTTGTACCAGCCCACCACGGTCATCGCCGCGACGCTGCCGGCGAGGTCCTCGCCCGGGATGCCGAGCGACTGCGGCGCGGCCGCGCCGACGGCGTAGATCACCGCGTCGTACCGCCTGGCCAGCTCGTCGGCGGACACCTCCCGGCCGACCTCGACCCCCAGCCGCAACCGCAGTCGCGAGTGGCGGTGGAAGCGCGCGAAGACCTCGCCGATCCTCCTGGTCGACGGGTGGTCCGGCGCGACGCCGAAGCGCACGAGACCGCCGGCGACCGGCAGCCGGTCCAGCAACGTCACCCGCGCGTTCGTGTGCAGGAGCAGGTCGGCCACCGCGTACATGCCCGCCGGCCCGGTGCCGACCACGGCGACGTCCAGCCGGGGGAAGTCGCTCGGGATCGTGCGGGTGAAGTTCGGCGGCCCCCAGGCGTGGAAGTTCGGCGCCGGGTCCGGCGTGGCCTGGGGCCGGTCGGCGTAGTAGCCGGCGTTGATGTCCGCGTACACCCGCAGCGGCGCGGTCAGCGCGTCGACCGGGAAGATCGCGTCGACCGGGCAGGCGTCCGCGCAGGCACCGCAGTCGATGCACGTCTTCGGGTCGACGTGGAGCATCTCGGTGGTGGCGAAGCCGGGCTCGTCCGGTGTGGGGTGGATGCAGTTGACCGGGCAGACCGTCACGCAGGACGCGTCGGCGCAGCAGGTCTGCGTGATCGCGAAGGCCATCGTCGGGAACGCCCGGGCTCAGACCAGGCTGGCGCGCTGGTAGACGGCCCGCGCCGCGCGGGTGAGCAGCCCGGCGGAGTCGAGGAACTCCATCAGGCCGGCGCAGCTCGACCGCAGCATCGACCGGTGGTGCTCGTTGGCCCGGGCCTCGCGCAGGGCACGCGCGGTGTCCAGGCCGGCGTTGGCGTAGACCTTCGGGCTCACCATGCTGGTGACGATGAAGTAGGCGGCGATCGCCACGGTCAGCGCGTTGACCTGCCGGCGCACCACGCCGGCGCCCCGCAGCCGCTCCCGGGTCTCCTCCCGCGCGAACTTCATGTGCCGGGACTCCTCGACGACGTGGATGTTGTTGATCGTGCGGACGAACGGCACGACCCGCTCGTCACGCATCCAGTCGCGCTGCATGACGTCGAGCACCTCCTCGGCCACGAGGATGGCGGCGTAGGCGGCCTCACCCGTGGCGGTGCCCGCGAACAGCCGCCCCAGCTCGACCGCGAGCCGCCGTGGCCGGTACGCGGGCGCCCCGAGCTTGGCGGCTCCCCGCGCGAACATGATCGAGTGCCGGCACTCGTCGGCGATCTCGGTCAACGCCCACTGGAACGCCGGGTCGGTCGGGTCCTTCGCGTAGAAGTCCCGCAGGATCATCTGCTGCAGGATCATCTCGAACCAGATGCCGGTGCTCGCGACCGAGGCCGCCTCCTGGCGGGTCAGCTCGCGCTGCTGCTCCGGTGTCATGTCCTCCCAGTAGGAGGTCCCGAAGAGGGTGCACCACTCGGGACTCATGCCGTGGTAGGCGGTGTCGAGGGGCGTCTCCCAGTCCACCTCGCGAGCCGGGTCGTACGACAACTGCGCGGACGAGTCCAGCAACCGCCGCGCGGTCGCCTGCCGATCGTGCTCCACGGCAGCATGCGTTTCGGACCTGGTCATGGCGACTCCTGCCGATCGGGAACAACCTGTTACCAGAGTTTACTGTTACCGATGGTAACACGATCGATGGGTCGGCACAGCACTGTGGACGGACGGCCCGGGTCTCCCGCTCCTCAGCACGCCACCGGTGAAGCCGAACAGGCGTTGGGCGACGCGGCACCTGGAGCCGCCTGGACACTTCCCGGACAGTTACCACCGTTGCGCCGACTGCCTGTATCAGGTCGGCGATCCCGGCGTCATGTTGGGAAATGGCGGTCACGGCGACTGCGCGGCCGCCAGGAACAGGGGGAGGTTCTCGATGCAGACAGGACAGGAAGGCCAGGAGCCGCGACCGGGGGAGAAGGACGACGACGGCCCTGGGGAGGAGGACACCACCCAGCCGCACGGCACGGGTGGGACCGGGCACAAGCCCGAGGTCAAGTTCACGCCGCACGCGCAGGGTGTTCAGGACGGCGGCGGCGATGGTAACGGCAAAGGCGACAGCAGTGGCGGGAGAATCGGGCCCTCGTGATCCCATGATGTCCGTCGCGTTGGTTTCCATGCCGTTCATGGACGCGGGCAGGCCGGCCATCCAGGTCGGCCTGCTCAGGTCGATCGCGGCGGCGGCCGGTTTCACCGCGTCCACCCTGCACGCGAACCTCGGGTTCGCCGCCAGGGTGGGCGCCGGCCGCTACCGCCTGCTCGCCGAGCACCGCGGCTGCCTGGTCGGCGACTGGTTGTTCGCCGTCCAGGCCTTCGGTGACGCGGCACCGGACCCGGGGGCCGAGCTGCTCGACGTGTTCGCCGAGCAGCTCGGGTTCGGGCAGTCGCCCGAGGACGCCCGGCGGTGGCTGCTGGCACTGCGGGACGAGGTGGTGCCCGCCTACCTCGACGACCTCGTGGCCGGCCACGACTGGGGGGCGCTGTCCGTCGTCGGGTTCAGCTGCACGTTCCAGCAGACCACCGCGTCCATCGCGCTCGCCAGGCGGCTCAAGGCACGCCACCCTGAGCTGGTCACCCTCTTCGGGGGCGCGAACTTCGACGGCGAGATGGGCCCGGAGCTGGTGCGCGGGGTGCCGTGCATCGACGTCGCCGTCGTCGGCGAGGCGGACGACGCGTTGCCGGCGCTGCTGTCCTGCCTCGCCGAGGGTGTGGACCCCGGGACGACGCCGGGTGTCATCTCCAGGACCAGCGGCGAGCTCGTCAGCACGCCACCCGCGCCACCGCGCACGGCACTGGACGACCTGCCGATCCCCGACCACACCGAGTACTTCGCGACCGCGGAACGACTGGGGCTCACCGACCCCGACCGGCGGCGGCGGGTCTGGGTGCCGGTCGAGACCGCGCGCGGGTGTTGGTGGGGCGCCAAGCACCACTGCGTGTTCTGCGGCCTCAACGCCGAGGCGATGCGGTTCCGGTCGAAGTCGCCGGAGCGCGTGCTGCGCGAGCTGGCGGAACTGACCCGCTCGACCGGCAGCTTCCGGCTGGCCGCCGTGGACAACATCCTCGACCACCGGTACCTGACCACCCTGCTGCCGCGGCTCGCGGAGAGCGAGCTGGGCTACGAGCTGTTCTTCGAGGTCAAGGGCAACCTCGGCCGCGAGCAGGTCCGCCTGCTCGGCCAGGCGGGGGTGCGGCACGTCCAGCCGGGGATCGAGTCGCTCAGCAGCGCGGTGCTGCGGCTGATGCGCAAGGGCGTCACGGCCGCCCAGAACGTGAACCTGCTGCGCTGGGCGCGGTACTACGGCGTCGACGTGGCCTGGAACCTGCTGTGGGGCATCCCCGGGGAGACCGCCGAGCACCAGGCCGCGCAGGCGGCACTCCTCCCGGATCTCGTGCACCTGCAGCCACCGGGGGAGGAGGGGCGGATCTGGCTGGAGCGGTTCAGCCCGCTGTTCCGGGAGCCGGACGAGGTCTTCGCCTTCCGGGAACCGGAACGCAGCTACCGGTACGTGTACCCGCCGACCATGGACCTCGCGCGGATCGCCTACTTCTTCGACTACGAACTGACCGAGCACCTGCCCGCCGGTGCGTACGACGCACTGGCCAAGGCGTCCCGCGGCTGGCGGGAGGCCTGGCAGGACGGCGACCGGCCGCACCTGGAGTACCGGTGGACGCCGGGGCTGCTGGAGATCGACGACACCCGCCACGCCGGCCGGACGGGGACCTACACGGTCGAGGGGTATGCCGCGGACGTCTACGTGGCCTGCAGCGACCGCCCCCGGACGGCCGTCGCCGTCCATCGGCAGCTTCGCCCGCCGGTGGACGTCGAGCGGGTGCGGGCCGTGCTCGACGAGTTCGCCCGGCTGGGCCTGGTGTTCCTCGACGAGGACCGGGCGCTGGCGCTGGCCATTCCGGCGACCGGGGGTCGGTGAGACGGCGGTGAGACGGTCAGGAGGCGAGCCTCGCGCGCAGCAGGTCCGCGTCGGCGTGGCCCATCTCCTGGAAGATGTGCAGTGCCTCCCGCCAGACGGTGCGGGCGCCCTCGAGGTCGCCGGCGTCGCGGCGGACGTCGCCGAGCAGCACCAGCTGGTCCGCCTCGTTGTAGCGGTCGCCGAACTCGTGGTAGAGCGCGCACGCCGCCTGGTAGTTGGTCGCCGCCTCGTCGTACCGCCCCAGCCGGTGGTAGGCGCGCCCGATGCTGTCCAGTGTGTCCGCCTGGTAGGGCCGGGCGCCGATGCGCCGTTGCAGCTCCAGGGCGGCCCGGCAGAACCGCAGCGACGCCTCGTAGTCGCCGAGCATCGCGTGGAACCAGCCGACCGCGTTGAGCGCGCGTGCCTCGCCGGTCGGGAAGTCGGCGGCGCGGAACAGGTCGAGTGCCCGTTCGGCATGGCGCAGCCCCTCGCCGAACCGGCGCTGGCGGTCCAGCACCCCGCTCCGGCTGCGCAGCGCGTGTGCCATGCCGAGCCGGTCACCGACCTGCTCGTACAGCTTCAGGGCCTGCTTGACGTGACCGTCGGCCTCCTCGAGCCTGCCCAGCTGGACCAGGGCCCATCCCACCCCGACATGGCTGGCGGCCTGGCCCGTGACGTCGCCGAGCCGCTGCGCCGCGCCGAGCGCGATCTCCTGCAGCAGCACGAGCTCGTGCCAGTCGCCGTGCCGGTTGAGGAAGTAGTTGAGGGTCCAGGCCAGCCGCCACGCGTGGCCGGGGAAGCCCGTCTCCGCGGCCTGGCGCGTCGCCGCCCGCAGGGTCGCCTGCTCGTCCTCGAACCAGCGGAACGCGTCCTGGTGGTCGCGCAGCGGCTCGGCGCCGACCCCCGGCACCGGTGGCTCCAGCTCGATGGGGGTCGTCCCGGAGCCTCTGTTGAGCAGCTCGTCGGCCCGGTGGGCGGTGTGCAGGTAGTGGTCCAGCACCCGGCGCAGCGCCGCGCGGCGCAGGGGCTCGGCGTCCGTCCCGTCGACGAGCTCGCTGGCGTAGGCGCGCAGCAGGTCGTGCATGCCGTAGCGCCCGGGCATGCGCTCGGACACCAGGTGCGCCCGGGTCAGCTGTTCGAGCAGGGTGTGGGCGGCCGTCGGGGAGAGCTCGGCCAGCGCGCGGACCGCCGGCACCGTGACGTCGGGGCCGGGGACGAGCGCCAGCAGGCGGAACAGGCGTGCCGTCGGTCCCGGCAGGGAGGTGTAGGACCAGGAGAAGACGGCCCGGACGTTCGCGGCGAGGTCGCCGGCGTCGAAGGGGTCCAGGCGGCCGCGGGCACGCCGGAGCTCGTCGGCCAGCCGTGCCAGGGACAGGTGGCTGGTGGTGCGTCCGCGTGCGGCGACGATGGACAGCGCCAGCGGCAACCGCGCGCACGCCTCGATGATGGCGTCGACCGCGGCGGGCTCGGCGTCGACGCGGGCGGCCCCGAGCCGGCGGGCCAGCAGCTCACGGGCGACGTCGTCGGACAGCAGGTTGAGCATGACCGGCCGCGCGCTGTCGACCGCGACCAGGCTGATCAGCTGGTCCCGGCTGGTGACGAGCACCAGACTGCCCTCCGAGCCGGGCAGCAGCGGGCGGACCTGGGCGGCGTCCGACGCGTTGTCCAGCAGGACGAGGATGCGCCGGCCCGCGAACTGGCTGCGGTAGAGACCCGCCTGGGCGTCCGGGTCCACCGGAACCTGTTCGGCCGGCACACCGAGGGCGTCCAGCAGGGTGCGGATCGCGGCCGCCTGCCCGGCGGGCGGCTGGTGCGGGTCGAACCCCCGGAGGTTGAGGAAGATCTGACCGTCCGGGAAACGCGCCTTCACCTCGTGGGCCCACTGGACGGCGAGGGTCGTCTTGCCCACCCCGGCCGTGCCCGTGATCGCGATGATGAGCGGCGAGTGCCGTTCGGCGTCCGCCACCGCCGCGTGGAGGTCGGCGCGTTCCCCGGTCCTGCCGACGAAGTCGGAGAGGGCGTGGGGTAGTTGCTCCGGCTTCGCGCGCCGCGCCGTCGAGCGCCGCGGCACCAGCTCCACCGGGGTGGTCCCGCTGGCGGCGACGGGTGTCGCCAGGGTCGGGTCCGCGGCGAGGACCCGTTGCTGGAGCTCGCGCAGGGGCTCCGACGGTTCGATGCCCAGCTCGTCGTCGAGGTAGCGGCGGGCCGCCGCGTACGCCCCCAGCGCGTCCGCCGCTCGCCCCTCCCGGCAGAGGGCACGCATGAGCAGGCCGTGCAGCCGCTCCTGGGCGGGGTGCTCCGCCACGAGTCGGCGGAGCTCGCCGACGAGGTCGGCCGGCGACCCGAGCGCCAGGTCGAGGTCGATGCGGTCGGCGAGTGCCCGGACCCGCAGCTCGGCCAGCCGGTCCCGTTCCGAGTCGAGGAACGGGCTGCTGAGGCCGCCGCACAGGGGACCGCGCCAGAGCCCGAGGGCCGTCCGCAGGGCCGCCGCCGCCTCGCCCAGCCGTTCCGCGCTCCGTTCCTGCTTGGCGCGGTCGAGGGCCGCCTCGAACACCGTCACGTCCAGCGCGTCCGGGGGGAGCGCCAGCCGGTAGGCCGAGTTCGTCCAGGTGAGCATGCTGTCGCCCGAGCGCGGGGTCCGCTCCGGCTCCAGGGCTCGGCGAACGCCGGAAGCGTGCCGGTGCACGAGGTTCACGACGGACTTCGGGGCCGAGTCACCCCACACCGCGGCGATCAGCGAGTCCCTGCTCAGCGCGCGGTTGGCGTTCAGCAGGAGCACGGCGAGCACCACCCGCTGCTGTACCGGGCCGAGGTCCAGGGCGACCGTGCCTCGCCGGACCTGCAGCTCTCCCAGCGCCGCGACCGTCAACTCGTGACCGCCGTGGGGCACTGTTCCCCTCCTCGCACGGACTTCCGGCTCTGGACCTGACTCCGGGAAGCGTCACCCCCCCGGTGCAGAGCGCGGTGCAACGCGCGGTGCAACGCGGTCACCCAGACTCACTGCGAGATCACAGTACGGCCGAAGGACTCGCGAGATGACGACCGCACTCCGCATGCTACCGCCTCGGCGGATGCCGCAAGACATCCGCGAGGTGGTCCGCGCCGCCACCGAGGGCGACCAGGTGGCCTGGGAGGAACTCGTCGCGAGCTATGCCAACCTCATCTGGTCGGTGGTGCGGAGGTTCCGCTTCGACGAGGAGGACACCGCCGACGTCGTCCAGAACACCTGGCTGCGGCTGGCCACGCACCTCCGCACGATCCGCAATCCCGAGGCGCTGCCCAAGTGGCTCGCCACGACCGCCCGGCACGAGTGCCTCACCCTGCTGCGGTGGCGCCGGGAACAGGCCGCGACGACCGACGACCTCGAGCGACCCAGCGACGACCTCGGGCCGGCCGAGCACGTCATGACCCGCGAGGTGATGCACATCCTGGCGACGGCCATGACCACCCTGTCGCGACGGGACGCGCGGATGTTGTCGCTGCTCATGCAGTCGGCCCGACCGCGGTACGCGGAGATCGCCAGCGCACTCGACATGCCGGTCGGGAGCCTCGGCCCGCTGCGCTCGCGCGCGTTGGGTCGGCTGCGGGCCGCGCTGCTGGCCGCCGACGTCACCAGCCCCGCCGGCTGAGACAAGCACGTCGGCGGGGGCCGACTCGTCGAGAATCCGCCTCTGCGCCACGCCGGGCTCGGCGTGACGATGCCCTCCGTGGCTGGTCCAGCCCACTTCGCCTCGCTGCCACTAGTGTCTGGCGACGACGTTCGACGTGGTCGTGCGCTCCTGCGGGACAGTTCCTCTCGGGCGATCATGTTTGGGTGGGTTGTCGCCGGTCCATCATCCGTTCGGCGGCGTTTCCGCGGGTGCGGTGGCGCTGGAATGGTGCCGTGGGCATGGAGGAGCGGGACGGATGACCGGTGACGAGGGCCGCGACCTGGAGTGGATGTTCCCGGGCGGCGGTGAGATGGCGGCGCGCATGCGCGGCTGCGACTGGGTCGCCGCGGGCATGGAGGAGCCGCTGGCCTGGCCCGGCAGCCTGCGGACGGCCGCGCGGATCTGCCTGACCTCGCGGTTCCCGATGATCCTGTGGTGGGGCGAGCGGCTGCGGTTCCTGTACAACGACGCCTACCTGCCGCTGCTGGGCAGCAAGCACCCGGCGTTGGCGAAGCCGGGGCAGCGGGTGTGGCCGGAGATCTGGCACATCATCGGCCCGATGCTGGAGTCCGTGATGGCGTCGGGGGAGGCGACCTGGTCGGAGGACCTGCTGCTGCCGATGGAGCGGCACGGGTACTGGGAGGAGACCTACTGGACCTACTCCTACAGCCCGCTGCACGACGACGACGGCGCGGTGCGCGGGGTGTTCACGGCCGTCGCCGACACGACCGACCGGGTGATCGGCGAGCGCCGGCTGGCCGTGCTGCAGGACCTGGGTGCCCAGGCCGGGCGGGCGCGCGACGTGGTGGAGGCGTGCCAGCTGGTCGCGGCGGTGCTGGCCCGCTGCGGCCCGGACGTGCCGTTCGCCGAGATCCACCTGCGGCAGCGCGGCGGCGAGGAGCTGTCCTGGGTGGCCGGCACCCTCGACCGGGGTGCCGAGGCGCGAGCGGACGGCTGGCCGCTGGCCGAGGTCCTGGCCGCGGGTGAGCCGGCCGTCGTCCGCGACCTGGCCGAGCGGTTCGACGAGCTGCCGTCCGGGGGATGGCGGACACCGCCGGTCGAGGCGATGGTGCTGCCGCTGCCGGGGGAGACCGGAGCGGAGCCGGTGGGGGTGATCGTGCTGGCGGCCAGTGCCGGCCGTGCCCTCGACGAGTCCTACCGGTCGTTCCTGCAGCTGGTCGCCCGGCAGACGGCCGCGCTGGTCAACGGCGCGATCGCCTACCAGGTCCAGCAACGCCGCGCCGAGGAGCTGGCCGAGCTGGACCGCGCGAAGACCGCCTTCTTCTCCAACATCAGCCACGAGTTCCGCACACCGCTCACCCTGATCATGGGTCCGCTGGCCGAGCTGCGCGAGCAGCATCTGACCGACGCCGCCTCGGCGGTGCGCAACGAGCTGGAGGTCATGCACCGCAACGGGTTGCGGCTGAGCAAGCTGGTCAACACGCTGCTGGACTTCTCCCGGATCGAGGCGGGCCGCATGCAGGCCCGCTACGAGCGGGTCGACCTGCCGGGCTTCACCGCGGAGCTGGCGAGCGTGTTCCGTTCGGCGGTGGAGAAGGCGGGCCTGACCTTCGACGTGGACTGCCCGCCACTCCCCGAGCCGGTGTACCTCGACCGGGGCATGTGGGAGAAGGTGGTGCTCAACCTGCTGTCGAACGCGCTGAAGTTCACCTTCGAGGGCTCCATCCGGGTCACCGTGCGCGGCGCGGACGCGCACGCGGTCGTCACCGTCGCCGACACCGGCATCGGCGTGCCCGAGCGGGAGATACCGCGGTTGTTCGAGCGGTTCCACCGCATCGAGAACGCCAGGGCGCGCTCCAACGAGGGGAGCGGGATCGGGCTCGCGCTGGTGCGTGAGCTGGTGACCCTGCACGGCGGCGCCATCACCGCCGACAGCGTCGAGGGCAGCGGCACGACCTTCACCATCACCGTGACGTTCGGCCGCGCGCACCTGCCGGAGGACGCCGTGGTGGTGAGCGGCGACGGGATGACCGCCGGGGCACCGGCCGCCGCGGACCCGTTCGTGCAGGAGGCGTTGCGCTGGCTGCCCGACGACGTGCCCGGCGCGGCGTCCGGTGTGCCCGGGAGCACCGGGCCCGCGGTGAACCGGGGCAGTGGGCCGGGCCGCGTGCTGATCGCGGACGACAACGCGGACATGCGCGAGTACCTCGAGCGGCTGCTCGCGCCGTACTACCAGGTGACGGCGGTCGCGGACGGGCGCTCGGCGCTGGAGTCGGCTCGTGCCCACCCGCCGGACCTGGTGGTCAGCGACGTGATGATGCCCCTCCTCGACGGGCTGGCGTTGGTGGGCGCGCTGCGTGCCGAGCCGCGCACGGCGGGGGTGCCGGTGATGCTGCTGTCGGCGCGGGCCGGGCAGGAGGCGGCCGTGGAGGGCTTGGCGGCCGGCGCGGACGACTACCTGGTCAAGCCGTTCGCCGCGGTGGAGCTGCTCGCGCGGGTGCGCTCGACGATGGAGCTGGCGCGCCTGCGCAACCGGCACGCGGCCTGGCGCAACGCCCTGATCGACTCCCTGGAGGACGGGTTCTTCGTCTGCGACGCCGACGGTGCCGTGGTCGAGATCAACAAGGGGTTCACCAAGCTGCTCGGCTACGGCCCGGAGGACCTGCCGTACACGCCGCCGTTCCCCTGGTGGCCCGAGGAGCACAGCGACCCCGACGGCCACGGGACCGCGATGGCGGCCGTGACCGGGATTCGGCAGTCCGGCACCGGCCGGGTGACCGCACCGGTGGTCCACCGCGACGGCCGGCGGCTGTGGATGACCGCGAGCTTCACGCGGCTGTCCGATCCGGAGACCGGCCAGCACGTGGTCGTCGGCACGTTCCGCGACGTCACCGCCGAGCACTACACCGTGCAGCGCCAGACCGCCCTGGCCGCGCTCAACCAGCAGCTCGTCCAGGCCGACACCCTGCCCGACGCGGTGCGTGCCGCCGCGGCGGAGCTGCGCCGGATCTGGTCGGCGCACCGGGTGCTGGCCGCCACCTTCACCCTCGGCGGGCACCCGGACGCCGAACCGGACCTGGTGTGCGCCGGTGACCAGGTGGCGTGGGCGGACCTCGCACCGGAGGTGCGCAGGGCCGTCACCTCGCTGCGTGACCGGCCACCGCTCACGCCGGAGGTGCGGCACGCGGGCTGCGCCGCCATGGCCGTCGGCCACCCGCAGGGCGTGCTCGTGCTGTGGATCGACCTCGGCGAGCCACGACCGGTCACCACCGAGGACCAGACCCTGCTCGCCATGCTCGGCGGCCGCCTCGGCCAGGGGCTGCAGCGCGTGCACCAGATCGACCAGCAACGCGAGACCGTCCTGGCTCTGCAGCGGGCGATCCTCGGGCCCGCCCAGCTGCCGCCCGGGTTCGCGGTGCGCTACCAGCCGGCCACCGTGCCGCTGAAGGTCGGCGGCGACTGGTACGACACCATCGAGCTGCCGGACGGGCGCATCGCCGTCGTCGTCGGGGACTGCGTCGGGCACAGCCTGGCGGCGGCCACCGTGATGGGACAGCTGCGCAGCGCCTTCCGGGCCCTGCTGCTGCAGAACCCGGATCCGGCCGGGGCGCTGACCGCGCTGGACCGGTTCGCGGCGGTCCTGCCCGGCGCCAGGTGCGCCACCGTGTTCTGCGCGGTGCTCAACCGCGAGACGGGGGAGCTGGTCTACTCCAGTGCGGGCCACCCGCCGGCCGTCCTGGTCGGCGCCGACGGCGGCACCCAGCTGCTGGAGGGCGGTCGCTCCCTGATGCTGGGGCTGCGGCCGGAGCGTCCGCGCCACGACGCCCGGATCCAGGTACCGGCCCGCGCCACCCTGCTGCTGTACACCGACGGCCTGGTCGAACGCCGCCGCCGGCCACTCGACGACGGCATCACCGCGGCCGCCACGGCGATCCACGACGGCCGCGGTGCCGTCCTCGACCAGCTCGCCAGCCGGGTCATGACCACCCTGGCCCCCGCCGCCGGCTACGAGGACGACGTCGCCCTGCTGCTCTACCGACATCCGGCGCCGCTGGAGGTGGAGTTCGCGGCCAGGCCCACCGAGGTCACCGCGATCCGCAACAGCCTGCGCACCTGGCTCAACCGCTGCCGCATCGACGCCCAGCAGACCGTGGACGTGCTCATCGCCGCGGGTGAGGCGTGTGCCAACGCCATCGAGCACGGCCACCGCGCCAACCCCGGCGGCCGCATCCGGCTGCGCGCCACCGCCCTCGTCGACCGGCTCCACCTGACCGTCACCGACACCGGCTCCTGGAAACTCCCCCAACCGGCGGCCAACCCCCACCGCGGCCGCGGCATCGCACTCATGCGGGCCCTCATGAACGAGGTCACCGTCGACCACGGCGACACCGGCACCACAGTCCACCTGCACGCGAGGATCGCCTGATGACCCCCCTGACCGTCACGTCCCACCGCCGCGACGACGGCACCGTCGTCCTCACCGCCGCCGGCGAGATCGACATGAGCAACATCGACACCTTCGACCAGGCCCTCACCGAGGCCGGCGACACCCGCGCGGACAGACAGGTGGTGGTCGACCTCACCGCGGTCGACTACCTCGACAGCAGCGCCATCAACGTCCTGTCCAACCACGCCGAGCACCTGAGGCTCATCACCAACCCGCTCCTGCTGCGGGTCTTCACCATCAGCGGTCTGACCGAGCTGACCACCGTGGAGTCCGGCGCGCCCCGCGAGGCGTGACGGAGGCGTCCCACGGGACGGGGCTTCAGCTGCCCAGCGCCGGGCGCAGGAGGGCGACGAGGAAGTCCGCGTCGTCGGTGAACGGGCGCAGGTCCCAGGTGGCGAGCAGCAGGTCGGGGTCGAGCCCGGCGGCCGCGGCGTCGCGCAGGAACTCGTCGAACTCGTAGCCGCGGTCGGCGCCGAAGCCGATCACGGCGCGGCCCTCGGGCGCGAGGTGGGCACGCAGCCGGGTCAGCACCTGGCGACGGGTGCTGGGGGCGAGGAACGTCATGACGTTGCCGGCGCAGACGATCGCGTCGAAGGGCTCGGTGATGCCCCGCGCGGGCAGGTCGAGCTCGGCGAGGTCGCCGACCAGCCACCGCGGCCCGGGGTGGTCCTGCTCGGCCGCCTCGATCAGGGCCGGGTCGACGTCCACGCCGACGACCCGGTGGCCGGCCTCGGCCAGGGCGCCGCCGACGCGTCCCGGTCCGCAGCCCGCGTCGAGGATGCGGGCGTGGCGCGGCACCATGGTGTCCACGAGCCGTGCCTCCCCGGCGAGGTCGTCGCCGGCACGCGCCATGGCCCGGAACCGCTCGACGTACCAGGCCGAGTGGCCCGGGTCGGCGGTCACCTTCCGCATCCAGAGACTCTGCTCGACCATGCCACCATCATCCGCGCCGGCGCCCGTGGTGATCAGCCCGGGTGGTGGGACGTCAGATGCGCCGAGCGGCACGCCACCCCTTCGAGTACATACCGCCGTCGTCGAGCAGTGACGTGCCGCCGAGGTCGCCGAACGTCGGGCCGTTCGCCCGTTCGCGGCTCGACATGAACCGGTAGTGGCCGTCGGAGTCGGTGCCGACGAAGATGCCGACGTGGTCCAGCTCGTCCTCGGTGCCCTCGACCTCGAAGAACAGCAGGTCGCCCGGTTGCAGCGCGTCGTAGGCGGTGACTCGGGTGCGTGTGTTGGGGATCAGCGCCACGCCCGGCCCGTGCTCGGCGATGGCCCACGCACGCCGCGGCAGGCCGGGGCCGGGGTCGTTGGTGCCGAGCAGCGGGTAGCCGAGCCGGTAGCCGTAGACCATCCGCACGAAGCCGGAACAGTCGAGTGCGCCCAGGTGCGCGGGCTTGGGCGTCTTCCTGCCCGCGTCCGGGAAGGCGTAGGAGATGCCCAGGTAGTCGAGGAAGTCCGACTGCTCCAGGCGCGCGTAGCCCGCCGGCTCCACCGGGCCGAAGATCGCGTCGCCCCGGAACCGCAGACCGTCGGCGGTCTTCTCG
This sequence comes from Actinophytocola sp., assembly GCF_045807065.1. Taxonomy (GTDB): domain Bacteria; phylum Actinomycetota; class Actinomycetes; order Mycobacteriales; family Pseudonocardiaceae; genus Actinophytocola. The sequence continues at coordinate 38,925 of NZ_JBJMIE010000134.1, forward strand.
TCGGCCGCGCCGTCGGCGTACTGCATCGCGACGCCGAACACGTCGGGGCCGGTGTCCCGCCGCGCCGCCGCGAACCACTGGCCGAACCACGCGGCCTTCTCCGCGCCGGGCGTCCACGGCTGCGGCGCCAGCCGGACCCAGGTCGTCGTGGTGATCGTCGCCCTGGTGAACCGCGGCTCGGTGAACGTCCGCGCCGGCCCGGTCAGCGCCACCGTCCGGGCGCCGTCGGTGAACGTGGCGAGCACCGCGCCCGTCTGGTCCCGCACCACGGTCCGCCCCGGGTTCGTCAGCCGGTCGAAGCGGGTGCTCGCGACCGCCGCGGACGCGCCGCCCGCGCCCTGGATCGCCAGCGCGGTCGCCGGGGACCCGGCCGTGGCGTCGCCGCTCGCCTGCTGGTGGGCGAACCGCAC
>NZ_JBJMIE010000135.1:0-25032 GCF_045807065.1 Actinophytocola sp.
ATGAGCAGCGACCCGTAGCCGGGACTCGCCGGGCCGAGCCCGCCGACCCGCCGGTACAGGAAGTCGCCCACCGAACCGAGGCCGTAGTGGTTGAACGAGTTCATCTCCGGCTTGTTGAACGAGCCGTCCGGTTCGATGCCGTCCCACCGCTCCCAGATGGTCGTCGCGCCACGGTTCACCATGTAGCCCCAGCCGGGGAAGTCCGGCTGCAGCAGGATCTGGTACGCGGTGTCGACGTGCCCGTGGTCGGCGAGCTGCCCGTACGTCGACGCCTCGGCGTTCCGGCCGGTCGCCGCGGCCATCCGGGACACCAACCGCGCGGAATGGGCGAAGAACGCCGTGGAGATCAGGTCCAGCGCGGTGTCGTCGCTGACGTTGAGCCAGTCACCGTAGGTCCACTGGTCACGGATCAGGTCCGCGCCGGACGTGGCACGCAGGTAGTCCACCCACCTCGCCATCGCGGCGAAATGCTCGTCGATCACCACGGTGTCCCCGTACCGCTGCCAGACCGTGTACGGCACGATCACACCCGCGTCGCCCCAGCCCGCGCGGCCCGCGCCGTCGATCACCGCCGGGGCCACGTCGGTGAAGGCGCCGTCGGACCGCTGCGCGTCGGTGAGGTCGTCGCTGAACTTGTCGAGGAAGTCGTGCGTCGCCAGGTTGAACGTCGACGTCGCGGCGAAGATCCCGATGTCACCGGTCCACCCGAGCCGCTCGTCCCGCTGCGGGCAGTCGGTCGGGATCGACAGCATGTTCGACCGCGTGCCCCACAGGATGTTGTGCTGCACCTGGTTCACCAACGCGTTCGACGTGGTGAGCGTGCCCGGCTGCCCGCCGGACGCCCACGCGGCCCGGCCGGTGATCGTGTCGGCCGTCGGGGTCGTGCCGGGCGGCAGCCCGGTCACCTCCACGTACCGGTAGCCGTGCACGGTGAACCTCGGCTCGTAGGTCTCCACACCGCCGGTGCCCGCGAGGGTGTACCGGTCGGTCGCCTGCGCGCTGCGCAGGTTGTCCGTGTAGATCGTGCCGTCCGGGTTCAGGACCTCCGCGTGCCGCATCGTGACCGTCGTCCCCGCCGGGCCACGCACGGCGAGCCGGTTCCAGCCGGAGAAGTTCTGGCCGAGATCGAACACCCACACCCCCGGCTTCGGCTGGGTGATCGCGACCGGGTGCAGCTCCTGCTGCACCGTCACGCCGTCGTCCACCTGGGACACCATGGTCGGCGCCTGCTCGGTGCGCACGACCGCCGCGGACCAACTGCCGTCGTCGAAACCCGCACCGTCCCAGTTGGGTACCGCGCTGCGGGCGTCGTAGGTCTCGCCGTGGTAGAGGTCGTCAGCGCGGATCGGGCTCGCGGCGGTGCGCCAGGAGCCGTCGGTGGTGACCACGGACGTCGTGCCGTCGGTGTAGGTGAGCCACAGCTGCGCGGAGTACCACGGTCGGGTGCCGTAGTACTGGCTGCCGGCGAAGCCGAGGCTGCCCGAGTACCAGCCGTTGCCGAGCCAGGCGCCCAGCGCGTTGGCACCCTGCCTGATCTTGCCCGTCACGTCGAACACCTTGTACTGCAGGCGTTTCCGGTAGTCGGTCCAGCCGGGCGCGAGCACGTCCGCGCCGACCCGCTCGCCGTTGAGCCGCGTCTCGTGCAACCCGAGCGCGGTGGTCGCGAGCCGGGCGCGGGCGACCGGCTTGGTGACGGTGAAACCCTTGCGCAGCAACGGCGCCGGGATGCGGACGTTCGACGCCCACGGCCCGCTGCCGTAGGCGGTGAGCGCCCGCGCCGCCGGCTAGGCGCTGTCGTCGAAGCCGGGTCGTTCCCAGCCGGACGGCCCGGTCTGGCTCGCCCGCCAGCCGGCGTCGGTGACGACGGCCGGACCGCCCTGGACGACCAGCTTGCCGACCACCCCGGCGGGCGACTGCGTGGTGTTGTCCGCGCGCACCGCGATCGTGTTGGCGCCGGCGGAAAGCAGTGCACTGACGTCGACGACCGCCGCGTTCTTCCACGAGTCGGTGACCCGCGGTGAGGTGCTCACCTGGGTGCCGTTGACCCACACGTCCGCGGTGTCGTCCCCGGTGAGCACGAGCGTGGCCGCGCTCGGCCTGGCCGCGAGGTCGACGGTCCGCCGGAAGTACCGGGTCTGCGGCGGCACCCCCGCGACCGGATCGCCTTCGGGGTACCAGATCCAGCTCGCGCCGCTCAGGTCCGGGTCGGCCGCGCCGATGAACCCGGCCGTCCACGAGCCGGGCGCGGTCTCGAACGAGTAGGTGGGGCTCCAGGCGCTCGCGCGGCCCTGGGTGTCCCAGACACGGACCCGCCACGTGTAGCGGGTGAGCGGCGCCAGCGCCGGACCGCCGTAGCGGAGGTCGACCTGCGTGGCCGCGGTCACCTGACCGCTGTCCCAGACCTGCTGCGTGCCGGTGGACACCACGAGCTGGTAGGAACCCTGGCGTTGCTGCGGACTCGAGGAGACGAGCCGCCAGCCGAACCGGGGCTTCGCCGCGTCGATCCCGAGCGGCTCGGCCCGGTGCTCGACGGTGCCGCCCGTGACGGCCAGCGGGGAGCCGGCGGCGAGGTCCGGCGCGGCGACGCCACTCCCCCAGGGCCCGACGCCGTACGCGCCGAGGTCGAGTGCCGCCGACCAGCCGCTGTCGGCGAAGCCGGGCTGCTCCCACCCTTCCGGCACCGTCCGGCTCGACCGCCAGCCGGCACCCGTGGCGAGCTCGGACGTGCCGGCGGAGGTGGTGACCCGCAACCGGCCGACGAGCCCGGCCGGGCCGGCGCTGGTGTTGCGCGCGGCGACCGCGAGCGTGTTGACGCCGGGCACGACCGCGGACCGCAGGTCGACCGCGATGGCCTGTCTCCAGGCGTCCACGCGTCGCGGGGACGCGGCGAGCGGCGTGCCGTTGAGCCAGACGTCGACCGTGTCGTCGCCGGTGACGACGAGAAGGGCCTCACTGACGGTGCCGGCGGGGGCGGTGAAGGACGTGCGGAAGTAACGGTCGGCGGCGGGCGCGCTCACGCGCGGATCGCCCTCCGGGAACCAGATCCAGTGCGCGCCGTCGAGCCCCACCGGCGCGGCGGACGCGACCGGCGGCGAGACGACCGCGAGGACGAGGACAGTGATCAGGGCAGGCAGAAACCAGCGGCGGGCGCGGGACATGGCAGGGCTCCCAACCGAACGAACCGGTGACCAGAGCAGGGGTTTAAACGTTTCAGCGACCGGGTAGTAGCCCACTGTAATAGCCCCTTCACACCCAGGCAATGCTCACTTCCCCGGCGCCCGCTGGCACCATGTCGCGGTATGCGACCGACAGCCGAGGAACTGCGGCAGCTCTGGCAGCTCACGAAGATGCCGCAGGAGGACGTGCTGTTCACCCCCACCTACGAGTCCGCCGGCAGGGGCGCGGACGGGAAGCCGCTGTGCACGGCCATGGTGGCCATGTTCACCACCGCGCCGGGATCGTTCTCCGACATGCACCGGCTGCCCACCGACGAGATCTGGCACTTCTACCTCGGCGACCCGGTCGAGCTGCTCCTCCTCCACCCCGACGGGCGGGACGAACTGGTCGTCCTCGGCACCGACGTGCTCCACGGGCAGCGCGTCCAGGTCACCGTCCCGAACGGCACCTGGATGGGTGCGCGCCTACGCCCCGGCGGCGAGTACGGCGTGTACGGCAACACCATGGCGCCCGGCTTCGTCCCCGGCGACTTCGAACTCGCGGACCCCGCCCAGCTGGCCCAGCGCTGGCCACACCGCGCCGACCTCATCACCGCGCTGACCCGCGGGCGACCGTGACCCACCGCGCTCACCGCGGGCGGGCGTGACCGACCGCCTTCGCCCACGACTTGTGGTGGCCCTCCCCCTCTCGGCTTTTTGTGCCCTGCCGCCCGTCGACCTCCTCGGGGCGCCGCCAACACGGCGATATAATCGGACATCTATATAGTTGATAGTAAGTGGTAGGAAAGAGGGGAGTGGCGGGGTGGCAGGATTGCCTGGCCGAGTGGTGTGAGCAGCGGCAACGCGGGCACTCGGTGGCCATGACCACCTACACGCACACCGCCGACGCCGACGTCTCCGCGGACGTGCTGTTCCGCTTCCTGGCCGATCCGCGGAACCTGCCGCGCTACTTCCCGCAGATGACGGCGGCCGAGCCGGAAGGCGGGGAGTCCGTGCACGTCGAGGCCGAGGTGCACGGCCACCACGTCGACGGCGAGGCCTGGGTGCGGCCGGACGAGTCGGCCCGCAGGCTCGCGTGGGGCGCCGAGGGCCCCGACGACTACCACGGCGAACTGCAGATCGACGAGGCCGGCGCCGGCCGGTCGCGCATCACCGTGGCGCTGCACAGCGTCCGCGAGACCGCCGGCGACGAGGTTCAGAAGGGACTGGAGCAGACCGTGGCCGCCCTCGCGCAGGCCGCCACCGCGGACGGGGACGCCGCGCAGCGCCAGTAGCGGGGCGCGGCCAAGAGCAGGCAGCGCCCCGCTACCGCAACGCCTGCCGCCAGGCGCCCCGAGGACCAGTGGCGAGGCAGTGAGTCACCCGGCACCGGCGCCGCGGCAAGGCCGGCAACGCGCCAGTGGGATTCCCGTGGCGGACGCGATGAAGGGGGTCCTCATCGCGTCCGCGCGTCTCGTCAGCTCGGCGGGCTCAGGTAGGGCTGCAGGATGGACTGCTTCTCCTGGTTCACCGTCACCCAGTCGTCGCCGACGATGCCGCCGGTGTCGCCGGAGTTGGGGTTCCAGCACCAGTAGGTGAAGGACATGCCGCCGGCGCCGGTGCCCGTGTAGCGCATGAGGTTCTGCAGCCACACCTTGTCGACCGGGTTGGCCAGCGTCGAGCCGAACTCGCCCATCATCAGCGGGGCGATGTTCTGCTTGTACAGGTAACCCCAGTACCTGTCCCAGATTCCCGGCAGGTTCGCCGGGTAGTCCGGGGCGTGGAACCAGGTCTGGTCGTAGACCGACGTCGCGTACTCGTGCGGGGAGTAGACCAGCCGGTTGGCCACGGACAGCCGCACCGGGAACTCGCCCGCCTTGGACAGGTTGCCGCCCCACCAGCCGCAGTCCTCGTCGTTGCTGGGGTCGCCGTCCCAGATGTTCGAGTTGCCGCCGCTCGGGCAGCTCACGCCCTCGACGAAGATCAGCCAGTTCGGCTGCACGGACAGGATCGCGTTGCCCGCGCGTTCGGCGGCGAGCCGCCAGTCGCGCGCAGTGTCGCCGCAGCCCCAGCACGCGCCGGTCGCCTGCGGGTTCGTGCCCTCGGCGTGCGGCTCGTTGTGCAGGTCCGCGCCGATCACGGTGGTGTTGCCGGCATACCGCTGGGCCAGCGCCTTCCAGTCGTTGATCCAGGTCGCCTCGGACACCGTCGACGTGTACCAGAGGGCGGTCTGCTGCGCGCTGGTCGGCCGGTGCCGGTCGAGGATGATCCGCATGTGCTTCTGGCCCGCGTAGTCGATCACCTTGTCGAGGATCTGCAGCGGGGACAGCCCGACCAGGTCGGGGTTGACGTAGTCGTTGATGCCGCTCGCCACCGCGCCCGGCTTGAGCGCGTCGTTCGAGTAGGGCACGCGGATCGTGTTGTACCCGAGCTGGGCCATGTGGTCGAGCTGCGACTTCCACGTCACGTTCGCCCACAGGCCGTGGAAGGTCTTGTTGTCGGTCTCCATCCCGAACCAGTTGAGCCCGGTCAGCCGGACCGTGGCGCCGGTGCTGTCGACGATCTTGTTACCGCTGGTGTGCAGGTAACCGGTGCCGGTGCCGCTCACCTGCGCGGCGGCCTCCTGCCGGGGCACCCCGGACACCGCCAGCACGGCCGCGAGCAGGGCGCACAGCACCGCCAACCGTTGCTTCATGCTCTCTCCTTCGAGAAGTCAGGCAACGTGTTCTGGGAGCGCTCCCAAAAGACACCGTAGCTGACGGCCACCCCTGCGCAAAGCCCCGTTCTCCCGCGTGCGGCGTCTCCCCCGGCGGGTGTCCGGCCTGAGAGACGTCTCAGCCATCTCGGTACGGGACCGTGCCACAGTGGATCCGGGAGGATCGACGCGAGGAAGGGGAACCATGACCGGCACGACCGCACCCGTCCGCCTGGACGAGGACGTCATCCAGGATCCGTACTCGTTCTACCGGCGGCTGCGGGAGGAGGCGCCGGTCCGCGAGGCGCTGCTGCCGCGCGGGATGAAGGTCTGGGTGGTGACCCGGTACGCCGACGCCCGGGAGGCGATGACGAACCCGGACGTGCGCAAGGACCAGCGGCGGGTGCAGGAACTGGTGACGCGGCACAGCCCGGCGGGCGGGAGCGGGGCGTTCGGGCAGGACCTCTCCTCACACCTGCTCAACAGCGACCCGCCCGACCACACCCGGCTGCGCAAGCTCGTCGCCAAGGCGTTCACGATGCGGCGCGTCGAGCTGATGAGGCCGCGGGTCGAGGAGATCACCGAGGACCTGCTCGCCGGGTTCGCCGGCCGGGACGAGATCGACCTGGTGGACGACTTCGCCTTCCTGCTGCCGGTCACGGTGATCTGCGAGCTGCTGGGCGTGCCGCAGGCCGACCGCGACGACTTCCGGGCGTGGTCCGCGACGTTGCTGTCCGCCGCCGAGCACGAGGAGATCGTCGCCGCCAGCCGGGCCATGGCCGCCTACCTGCGGCAGCTGATCGCCAGCAAGAGCGCCGCCCCCGCCGACGACATGCTCAGCGCGCTGGTGCTGACCCGCGAGGAGGACGACCTGCTGAGCGAGACCGAGCTGGTGTCGATGGCGTTCCTGCTGCTCGTCGCCGGGCACGAGACCACCGTCAACCTGATCGCCAACGGCACCCTGGCCCTGCTGACCCACCCCGACCAGCTCGCCGCGCTGCGGGCCGACCCCGCGCTGCTGCCCGGCGCGGTGGAGGAGTTCCTGCGCTACGACGGCCCGCTCTCCCATGCCACGCTGCGCTACACGGCGGCCCCGGTCGAGATCGGCGGCGTCACGATCCCGGCGGACGAGTTCGTGCTGGTGGCACTGGCCTCGGCCAACCGCGACGGCGACCGCTTCGGCGAGCCCGACGACCTCGACATCACCCGCCACGCCGCCGGTCACCTCGCGTTCGGCCACGGCATCCACTTCTGCCTCGGCGCGCCGCTCGCCCGGCTGGAGGGCCAGGTCGCCATCGGCCGGTTGATCGAACGCTTCCCCGATCTCGCCCTCGCCGTCGACCCCGGGGAGCTGCGCTGGCGCCGCAGCAGCCTCCTGCGGGGCCTCGAGTCCCTCCCGGTCCGCCTCCGCTGACCAGCCGGCCCCTTTACCGCCAGGCCATCCCACAAAGCTATGCCAGTGGGGAGCGGTACGTCGGTTGGTGGGCGTGCAGGGCCAGGCGCAACGTCAGGGTGACCGTCGTGCCCGCCGGCAGTTCCACCGTCAGGCACGACGCGTCGACCGCCCTCGACGTGGTGGTCTCGGTCGGCGTGTGGTGGACGTACTCCGTGTCGTGGCCGGGCCAGGTCGGGGCGGCGGCCGTCGCGGTCGCGTCGATGACGTGGTGTTCGGCGAACGCGCCGGCCTGGACCACCAGCACGTGGTCGTCCCGGGCGGAGAGGTTCACCAGGGTCACCACCGTCGCGGCCGGGTCGATCGAGCTGACCAGCGCCGCCACGTCCCGGGGCACGCCCGGCCGGCCCGCCACCGCGTCGAAGTAGCGCACGCGCGCCTGCTGCAGGCCGCCGTTGTAGATCACCTGCGGGCCGCCCCACATCAGCTGGCACAGCGCCTCCGTGACGACGGGGTTCACGTTCTGCCACAGGTGGATCTGCTCCTCCCCCGGCTCGTCGTCGGCGTTCGCCAGGAGCAACGCGATGCGGCGGCGGGCCTGTGCGTGCGCGGCGGCCAGGATCCGCGCCGGGTAGTCCGGGTTGTCGCCGCACAGGTACGCGTACCACGGCTCCTCGTGGCCCGCCTCCTCCTTGTCGCGGAACGGGCGGACCGTCGCCCAGTCGTAGCCGGACCCCGCCCGCAGGGCGTCGAGGCGGTCCCGGTCCGCCGCCGCGCCGGTGTGGTGCCACAGCGCGAACGGCACGGACGTCTGGATCGGGTTGAGGTCGAACCAGCCCCGGTCGCTGTGCCGGTACGGCACCAGCAGCGTTGGAGTGTCCACATCGGACCCGAGGTGCGCGCGCCAGCGGCCCTGGTTGGCGGAGTCGCTCTCGCTGAAAGGCAGCTTCACGCCGCGGGCGATCACCGTGTCGAGCAGGGTCCGCACCATGTCGAGGTAGCCGGCGTCGCCGGTGACCCGGGCGGCGGTCAGCGCGCCGACCGCCGCGGCCTGCCCCAGGCTGTACAGGCCGTGCGGCCACGACCAGCCGTAGTGCCCGCCGTACCAGCGGCCGTCGAGCCGGCTGCCGACCACGCCGTCGAGGCCCACGTTGTCCGGGATCAGGCCGCCGTTCGCCGCCGCCCGGTCCCGCCAGGCGCCGACGTACTCGGCCAGCCAGCGGGCGAACCGCGGCTCCCCCGTCGCGAGGTAGGCGTTGCCCACCAGGCCGGCGACGCTCAGGTTGCCCACCACGTCGCCCCGCCCGAGCCGGTGCCGCATCTCCTCCCCCAGCCGCGGATCGTCCGGGGAGTACGGCGTGCCGTCGGGCACCAGCCAGTCCAGCGGGAAGCCGTACTGCGCCGCCTCCGCCGCGGTCCACGGGTAGTGGGTGGTGTTCGAGACGCCGTCCCGCGCGCCGCCGCTGCCGTTGTGCGGTGCGGTGATGATGCGGTGCGCGGGGTCGTAGTTGCCGTGGGCGGGATCGGTGTACAGCTCCGCGAACCGGGTCGCCCTGCCCGCCCACGCCGCCGGGTCGGCCGCCGTGAGGAAGTAGGTGAACAGCAGGCTCTCGCCCTGGTGGAACCAGTCGTAGCCGATCTCGAACTCGTCGGCGAACATGCCGAGCGAGGTCATCTGCGCGACCAGGCCGTGCCAGTGCCGCTCGCACGCCGCCAGCAGGTCGTCCGCGCCGCCCAGCAGGTAGAGCTGCGGCCAGTTGAAGAACGGCTCGAAGAAGTCGTCCGCACCGTCGCGTGTGGACAGCCGGCCGCCGTAGCGCAGCGACCCGTCGGGACGGGTGTACTTCTCGGCGAACAGCCGCCAGCCCTCGTCCAGCAGGTCGAACAGCGCGCGCTGGGCCAGTGCCCAGGCGGGCGGCTCGATGACCGGCACGCTTGCCCTGAACCTCGTCATTGTGGGCTCCTCGGGAGAGAAGGTCATCCCTTGGTGCCACCGGCGGTGAGGCCCGCGACCAGGAACCGTTGGGAGAACAGGAAGACCAGCAGCACGGGGGCGATCGACACCAGCGTGGCGAGCACCAGCTCCGGGGGCTGCACCTCGGCGTTGGCGCCGACCACCGGGTTGAACGTCGGGGTGGCCGACAGCATCTGCGTCAACCCCACCTGCATCGGGTACTTGCCGCTGCTGGGCAGCATCACGTACGGCAGGAAGAAGTTGTTCCAGTTGTTGACGAAGCTGAAGAACGCGACGAGCGCCACGACCGGCTTCGCGAGCGGGAGCGCGACTCGGGTGAACGTGGCGACCTCGCCGCAGCCGTCGAGCCGGGCGGCGTCGAGCAGGTCTGCGGAGACGCTGGTGGCGAAGTAGATGTAGGTGAGGTACACCCCGAACGGGAAGAACGCCATCGGCAGCACGACCGAGGCCGTGGTGTTCACCAGGTTCAGGTAGCTCAGCTCGAGGAAGATCGGCAGCACGAGCGCGGTGGCCGGCAGCAGCATCACCACGAGCGTCACGACCAGCAGCAGCCGGCGGCCCACGAAGTCCATCAGCGCCAACGCGTACCCGGCCGGGATGCTCACCAGCAGCGTCAGCACCACGGACAGCAACGCGTAGAGCACGGAGTTGCCCATCCAGGTCAGCACCACGCCGTCCTGGAACGACATCAGGTGCCGCCAGTTGGTGAACAGGTCGCCGAAGGAGCCGGCCGACAGCGGGTGCGCGTCGACGAGCTCGCCCGGGCTCTTCGTCGCGCCGAGCAGCAACCACACCATGGGCAGCACGAAGAACACGGCGAACGCCAGCAGCACCACGACCGACATCACGCGCCCGACGACCGGCAGCACCCGCGCGCGCGACTGGCGAGGCGCGCGCGGGCGCGCCGGCGGCGTCGCCCGCGGCGCGGAACGGTGCCGCGCGGACAGCTCCTCGGTCCGCTCCTCAGTCCGCATCGAAGAGGCCTCCTCGCGCCACGAACAACCCGGAGCAGCACAGCGCCACGATCAGCAGGTCGATGGCGATCGCCGCCGAGCCGTTGAAGTCGCCCTGGTTGAACGCGTACAGGTAGGCGAGCTGGTTGAGCGAGTAGTCGGTGCCGACGACCCCGAAACTGGCCTGTGACACCAGTTGCGGCTCCACGAACAGCTGCGTGCCGGCCGCGAGCGAGAGGATCAGCATGTAGACGACCCACTTGCGCAGCATGGGCAGCTGCACCCGCAACGCCACGGTGACCGGCCCGGCGCCGTCGACCCGGGCCGCCTCGATGAGCTCGTGCGGGATCGTGTTGAGCGCCCCGTACATCACGACGATCCAGCCGCCCGCACCCGTCCAGAACGCGATGACCGTGAACAGCAGCGGCAGGTTACCCGGCGCGATCACCGAGACGAACGTGTCGCCCCACAGGTAGCGGACGAGGCCCGCGGCGGGGCTCACCGACGGGTCGAGCATGAACAGCCACAGCAACACGCTCGACGCGCCGGCGAGCGCACCCGGCACGTAGTACACGAACCGCAGCGCCGCCCGCGACCACCGGGCGGTGAGCCGGTGCACGAGCAGCGCCAGCAGCAGCACGAAGACGGTCAGCGTGACCAGCCACAGCACCAGGTACGTCGCGACGTGCCCGAGCGCGGGCAGGAACCGGTAGTCCTGGAAGGTCCGGACGAAGTTCGACAACCCCGCGAAGCCGCCGGCGTTGTCGGTGACCGACAGGTAGAGCGCGTAGATCGCCGGGGCGATGCCGAACACCACCAGCAGCACGAAGTACCCGGAGACGAACGCGTGACCCGGCGCGGGCCGCCAGGAACGCGTCCTGGCGGCCCTGGCGGGTGCACTCACTTCTTCACCTGGTCGCCGAACACGGGGGCCTGCTGCTCGTTGGGGGTCTGCCACTCGGGCAGCAGCGACTCGACCGTCCTGCCGTCGGTCTGGCCCGGGATCACGGTCTTGGCCCAGACCGCCTCCTGGCTGAACTCCGGCGAGCCCCAACCGGACCAGACCTGGCCGGCCGCGGCGGTCAGCGGGGCGGCGATGTCACCCGTGTAGTAGCCGCTGTCCTGTTGTTTGGCGAGCCACTTGGTGGCCGCGTCGGAGTAGGCGGGGTAGCCGGGGGACAGGTCCACCTGGTACTCGTCGGCGGTCGTGATCCAGGTGAGGAAGTCCTTGGCCGCGTCGAGGTGCGCGGTGTGCCGGGACAGCCACCACGTGCCGCCGCCGACGTTGCCGGTCACCGGCTCGGACTGGTCGGCCCAGTGCAGCGGGTCGGCGACGGCCAGCTGGCCGGCCGGCGTCTTGAGCGTGCCCTGGAACACCGCGCCGCCGTACCACGCGGGGCCGGGGAGCATGAGCACCTTGTCGCCCTGGTTCTTCGCGAAGTCCGGGCCGAACAGCGGGGCCATCGACATGGTCCTGTTCGCGACCAGCTTGTCGATCATCTTCGCCGCTCGCAGGCACTTCGCGTCGGTGGCCTTGACGGTGATGGTCTTCGGGCCGGTGACCTGGTTGGCCGGGCACTGCGCGCCCCACATGTAGATCTCGGGTGCCCACGCGTCGCCGGCGGTGCCGATGACGTAGCCGGGGTGCTCGGTCGCGACCTTGTCGCCGAGCGCCTCGTACTCCTCCCACGTCTTCGGCACGGTGTAGCCGAACTGGTCGAGGAGCGTCTTGTCGTACCAGAGGACGACCTGGGCGAGGTCGTTGCGCAGGCAGTAGACCTTGCCGTCCACCGTGCACACGTCCAGCGCGCCCTTGGCGAATCCGTCCAGTGTGGACTTCTCGACCAGTCCCTCGGAAAGCGGTGCCACGAAGGCGTTGTTGCCCTGGGAGGCCCAGGACGCGGTGTTGTTGTCGGTGGTGAACACGACGTCCGGCCAGCCCTCGCGGGCGCGGTCGAACAGCTGCACCTTGGTCTTGAGGGTGTTGCTGCCGTTGGCGTTGCCGTCGTAGGTCACGATGTCGAGCTGCGCCTTGGGATGCGCCTTCTGGTATGCCTTCGCGGCGTCGAGCCGCGTCGAGTCGACCCAGACGACGAGCTTGCCGTCCTGTTGCGCGGCCGTCGCGAACCCGTACTTCCCGGTGTCGCCGCCGGCACCGGCGGGGTTGGGCGACCCGCAGGCCGCTGCGGCGAGAACCGCCGCGACAGTGAGTGCCGTCCCCACACGGCTCGAGTGACTTCGTCGTCCCATGTCGTGTATGACATCATACCTATGACGTCTTCACAATGCCCTACACTCTCCCGGGTAACGCGAACACGCTCCGGGAGGGCGCGGTGACCCAGGACTTAGCGGCTGGTGCCGGCACGGTCGAACCCGACCCCCGCAGGCCCCGCCGACGCGCCAAGCTCGGTACGACGGTCGTCGAGCAGCTGGTGGACGACATCGTCCGCGGCGTGTTGTCGCCCGGCACGACGCTGCGCCCGGAGATCGACCTGTGCGACGAGTTCGGCGTGTCCCGCACGGTGATCCGCGAGTCGGTGAAGGTGGTGCAGGAGAAGGGCCTGGTGCGCATCGAGCACGGCCGGGGCACCACGGTCAACGAGCCGCGGCACTGGAACCTGCTGGACGGTGTCGTGCTGACCGCGGTCATCGCGCACGACGACAACGCGACGTTCCTGGACGAGCTGGTGGCGGTGCGGACCGCGCTGGAGGCCGAGATGGCCGGCAGGGCCTCCCACACCCGCACCGACGACGACCTGCTGCGGATCGCCGCGGAGCTGGACCTGATGCGTGCCAACCTGTACCGCACCCCCGACTTCGCGGCCGCCGACGTCCGCTTCCACGACATGATCATGGCGGCGTCCGGCAACCGCCTCGGTCGCACGATCGTCAACAGCATCCACGACAAGGCCCGCACCAGCATGCGCTACCACGGCGAGTACAACGAGGCCGTGATGCGCCAGACCCTGGACGAGCACGAGGCGGTCCGCGCGGCCATCGAGGCGGGTGACGCCGCCGCGGCCGCCGCGGCGATGCGGGCACACATCCTGGGCTCGTGGCAGCGCCGCCGTCCCACCTGACCAGCCCTATCATGACCGGGTGACGCAAGCCCGAGGCCGCTGGCGCAAGCGGTCCGCGACCCAGGCGGTGACGCTGTCCGACGTCGCCGCCGCGGCGGGCGTGTCCGCGCAGACGGTCTCCCGCGCGATCCGCGACCCCGCCTCGGTGTCGAAGGAGACGGGTGCCCGCATCGAGCGGGCGATCGCGAAGACGGGCTACGTGCGCAACCTGTTCGCCGCGAACCTGGCGTCCAACCGCAGCCAGACGGTGGCGGCGGTGATCCCCGCGATGAACGCGTCGGTGTTCGCCGAGACCCTGCACGCGTTCGAGGAGCGGCTGCGCCCGCACGGCTACCAGATCTTCGTGGGTTCGAGCGACTACCACGCGGACCGCGAGGAGGCGCTGGTCCGCAGCTTCCTGGGGCGCCGCCCGGACGGGTTCCTGCTGGTCGGCACCGAACACACCACCGCGGCGCGGAAGTTGTTGACGGCGTTGCCGGTCGTGGAGACCTGGGACCTGACCGACCGCCCGATCGACGTCCTGGTCGGCTTCTCGGGCGAGGCGGCGACCGCGGAGTTGGTGGCGCACCTGGCCGAACGGGGCCGCCGCCGGATCACGTTCGCCAGCCGCCAGCTCCCCGGCGACCAACGCTCCGCCGAACGCCTCGCGGGCTACACGCAGGCCGTGACCGCGCTCGGCGCCGAGCCGCGCACGGTCGAGGTCGCGGCCGGCACGGTCACCATGGACCTGGGGGTGGAGCTGCTGGACCTGGCCCTCGCGCGGTTCCCCGACTCGGACGCGGTGATGTTCTCCAGCGACGTGTTCGCCGCCGGCGCGCTGCTGGCATGCGTGCGCCGGGGCATCGACGTCCCGGGCCGGCTGGCGATCACGGGTTTCGGCGACTTCGAACTGGCACGCCACCTGGTCCCCGCCCTCACCACGGTGGCCGTGCCCCAGACGAGGATCGGCGAGCTGGCCGCGGACCTGTTGCTGGACCGCATCCACGGCCGTTCCGTCGCCGAGCCGGTACGCGACGTCGGCTACCGGATCGAGATCCGCGCCAGCTCCTAGAAATCGCCCTCGCTGTCCCACACAGGTCAGGAGTCCCTTCGCATGACCGAGCTGTCCACCGTTCACCGCAACCTCGTCGACACCGTGCCCCTGGCCGTCGGCGCGCGCATCGAGGACGAGACCGTCACCTACGAGCACGACGGCCAACCCCTCGAGGGATACGCCGTGCACGACGCCGCGATCGCCGGTCGCAAGCCGGCGGTACTGGTGATTCACGACTGGTCCGGACTGCGCGAATACCCGAAGGCACGCGCGCGGATGCTCGCCCGCCTCGGCTACTTCGCGTTCGCCGTCGACATCTACGGCGCGGGTCGCCGGTTCGACGACGACGGGGACGCGGCAGCCGAGGCCGGCAGGTACTACCAGGACCTGACCTTGCTGCGTGCCCGGATCCGCGCGGGCTACGACGTCGTCGCGAAGGACCCGCGCGTCGACCCGGGCCGCATCGCGGTCATCGGCTACTGCTTCGGTGGCAGCGCGGCATTGGAGTTCGCCCGTACCGGCACACCTCTGGCCGGCACCGCGTCGTTCCACGGCGCCCTGATCACGCACGAGCCGCCCGATGTCGCCGCGATCACCGGACCGCTGCTGATCGCCACCGGCGCCGCCGACCCGGTCGTGCCCGACGAAGCCGTGCTCGCCTTCCAGAACGAGCTGCGCACCCGCGAGGACCTCGACTGGCGGATCTCGCTCTACTCCGGCGCGCCGCATGCCTTCACGCTCCCGGGCATTCCCCTCTACCGGGAGAAGGCGGACAGGCGCAGCTGGCGGGAACTGGTCGACTTCCTCGCCGAGGTGTTCGCCGGCTAGAGCACGCCGCGGGCGGCCAGGTTGCGGAACAGGTCGGCGATCCCGACGGTCCAGGGCTCGCAGGTGTCGCTGGTGCGGACGCGGTTGACCAGGGCGCCGAGGGTCGGGGTCGCGATCGTGACGATGTCGTCCACGTGGTGGGTGAAGCCCTGGCCCGGTGCGTCGCGGTCCTCGATGGGGGCGAACATCGTGCCCAGGTAGAGGACGGCGCCGTCCGGGTAGTGGTGGTGGGGGCCGACCAGCTGCGCGACGAGGTCCTCCGGGGCGCGGCTGATCTCGGTCATCGAGGAGGAGCCGTCGAGGTGGTGGCCGTCCGTGCCGTCGACGGTGAGGGTGACGGTCGCCGTGCGGAGGTCGTCCAGGGAGAAGCCCGGCTCGAACAGGCGCAGGAACGGGCCGACGGCGGCGGAGGCGTTGTTGTCCTTCGCCTTGGGCAGCAACAGGGCCGAGCGGCCCTCGATGTCGCGGAGGTTCACGTCGTTGCCGAGCGTCGCGCCGACGATCCGGCCGGTCGAGGCGACCGCCAACGCCACCTCCGGCTCCGGGTTGTTCCACCGTGAGTCGGGGTGGATGCCGGCGTCGGTGGCGGTGCCGACGGCGGAGAGCACCGGCGCCTTGGTGAAGATCTCCGCGTCCGGGCCGATGCCGACCTCGAGGTACTGGCTCCACATGCCCTGCTCGACGAGCAGCTTCTTCACCGAGTCGGCCTCGGCCGAGCCGGGTCGCAGGTCCGCGAGCGTGCGACCGCCGAGCAGCGAGGCGATCTCGGCCCGGACCCCGGCCGCGCCGGCCGCGTCGCCGCGGGTGCGTTCCTCGATCACCCGCTCCAGCATGGACACCGCGAACGTGACCCCGGCGGCCTTGATCACCTGCAGGTCGACGGGTGCCAGCAACCAGGGCCGCGCCGCGTCCCGGGTCTCGACGGGAGTGTTGGCGAGGAGAACGGACAGCTCGCCGAGGTGTTCGCCGCGGGCCGCGCGCAGGGCGGCGGCCGGGTCGTCGGCCTCGCACAGGTCCCGCACGGTGGGGAACGCGGCCGTCACGTCGACCACACCGTCGGGACGGACGGCGACCACCGACGGACCGCCGAGGTCGGGTCGCCAGATCCGGCCGACGAGCGCACCGGCGGCGCCGTCCGCGGGGAGGGTGGTGGTTGCGTCGGGTGGGAACGCGGGCATGGTCATGGTTTCCAGTCTGGTTCAGCGGAGTGAGTCGGGACACCGGCGAAAGCCCGGCGATCCGACACGAGCTCACGCTCGGATCGCCGACACGGGCACCGGGTGCGGTGGAGCACGGGTGGGCGCCTTGCGGCGGAGGGCGCACCGGTCACCCGCCGCCGAGCAGTTCGCCCGCGGAAAGCGCTCGTGCCCTTGGCGAGGGCGGGAACGCAGGCATGATCGTGGTCCGGTCCGCGAGGTCAGCGGCGGTGGAACACGGGTGGGCGCTTCTCGGCGAACGCGCGTCTGCCCTCCGCCGCGTCCTCGGTGGCGAAGCAGATCGTCTGGAGGTCGCGTTCGTACTCCAGGGCCTTGTCCTCGGGCAGGCTGTGGGCGGCACGCAGGTTGATCTTGGCGGTCTCGGCGGCGATCGGGGCGCGGGACGCGATCGTGGCGGCGAGCTCGCGGGCCCGGTCGAGCAGGCGAGAAGGCGCGACCACCTCGCTCACCAGGTGCCACTCGAGTGCGCGGGCGGCGTCGATCCGCTCCCCCGTCATGACCAGCCACGCCGCGTTGCTCGGACCGGCCGCCCGGGACAGGAACGCGGTCATGCCCCCGCCGCCGATCCAGCCGAGGGTGATCTCCGGCGCGCCGAACGACGCGGTGTCCGCCGCGAGCCGGATGTCGCACGACAGCGCCGTCTCCAGGCCGCCGCCGAGGGCGTAGCCGTTCACCGCGGCGATCGTCGGGGTCCGGGCGGCGCGGATGGCGTCGCAGTAGTCGGTGCGGTTGCGGAAGTCCCACGGCGTGGCGTACCGGTCCAGCTCGCGGATGTCCGAGCCCACGCTGAACGACCGCTCCCCCGCACCGGTCACGACGATCACCCGGATGTCGGGCGTGTGGTCGCACCAGTGCACGGCGTCGACCAGTGCCGCGGACATCGGCGGGGTCACCGCGTTGAGCTTCGCCGGGCGGTTCAGGGTGAGGGTGGCGACGTGGCCGTCCACCTCGAGGCGGACTTCGTCGACGGCAATCGAAGAGGCAACCGGACTGGCAACCGGAGAGGCGACTGGAGGGGTCATCGGGCAGGCTCCCGGGTCGAGGCGCGGTGGAGGTCGGTCAACTGGGCCAGGCCCGCGGCCGGGTTGAGGTCGCCGGACAGCACCCCGCGGACGGTCTCCGCCGCGGCGGCCTGGAACGCGATGTAGCCGGCGTGGCGCGGTCGCACCCACGCCTGTTCGCACGTGCCGGCCGTACGGCGGTAGAACCCGTGCGCGGCCGCGTCGACGTCGTCGTCGTGCCAGGCGGCCCGCGCGCTGGGCTGCCCGGCGTGCGCCGGGACGAACTCGCGCTGCGTCCGCGGGGCCATCAGCCACCGGATGTGGTCGAGCAGCGCGGCGGAAGGCCGGGCACGGGCACTGATCGCGATGCCCGTGCCCCCCAGCGTCGAACCCGGACGCCCGCCCGGCGCGACGACCGGCGCGTCGCCGAAGGTCACCCTGCCGGAGTAGTTGACGTAGCCGTACACCAGCGGGCACAGCGCCAGCCGGTTGGTCGTGGTCATCAGCTCCAGCAGGCCGATCGGGTCGAGGGCGCGGGTCTCCGCCGGCGCGCGGGCGTCCACCTCGGTCATCAGGTCGAACACCGCCCGCCCGGTCTCCGCCGACACCAGGGTGTCCGGCGTGGCGGCCGGCTCCTCGCCCAGTGCCACGGCGATCGAGGCGAACGTGAGGAACGCGTGCGGACCGGCCAGCGACAGCGCGGTGGGCTCCGCCCTGGCCAGCGACCGCACCTCGTCCCACGTGGACGGCACGTACCCGGTCAGGTCGCCACGCGCGGCCAGCACCTGGGTCGCCGCGTCCAGCGGGAGCGCCCACTGGCGACCCGCGAGCGTGTACGACCGCCATGACGGGCCGATCGACTGCTCCGCCCAGGACGCCAGCTCCGCCGCGCCGAACAGCTCGTCCAGCGGGCGCAGGCAACCGGCCTCGACGGCCGCACCGAGGTGCGGGTGGTCCAGCACCACCAGGTCGTAGCGGGCGCACAGGTCGGCGACCGGATGCGACTCGAACCCCGCCAGGGACTGGACGTCCCAGGCGAGCAGGTCGGGCGGCGCGGCCGCCCGCAACGCCTCCCGGCCCCGCGGGTGGTCCCACGTCACGCCGCGGAAACGGGCGCGGAACGTCATGCCGTCTCCGCCACGACACCGCGGTCGAACAACGCGCCGATCTCGGCCTCGTCGAGCCCGATCTCGGTCAGGACCTCGCGGGTGTGCTCGCCCACCAGCGGCGCGCCCCGGTCGATGCGTGGCGGGGTCGCCGAGAACCGGTACGGGAAGCCCGGCACGGTCACCCGGCCCTCGGTGGGGTGGTCGTAGGTGACGAACGTGCCGTTATGCCTGATCTGCGGGTCGTCGAGCAGGTCGGCGTAGCCGTACACCGGGCCGGCCCAGATGCCCGCCGCGGCGAACGCGTCGAGCCAGTGCCGGGTCGGCTTCGTCGCGAGGTGCGCGGCGGTCCGCGCGAACAGCTCGTCGCGCTGGTGCCAGCCGGCTTCCTCGTCCGACAGGTCGAGGAACGAGTCCTCGCCGAGGATCTCGCCGAGGGTCCTCAACGGCGGGAACGCCAGTGTGAGGTAGCCGTCCGCGGTCTTGAAGGCGCCGTAGGGGGCGCGGATGTAGACGTGGGCGTGCGGCTCGTCGCCGCGTTCCTGCGGCACCCCGCCGACGGTGTGCACGGACAGCTCCTGCATCTGCAGGGTGGTGATCGCGTCGAGCATGTTGACGGTCACGAGCTGTCCCTCGCCGGTGCGCTCGCGGTGCAGGAGCGCGGCGAGCACACCCTCGAACGCGGTCGACGCGGTGACGGCGTCCACGATGTACTGGCCGGCCGCCCGCGGCGCCTCGTCCCGGCGGCCGGTGGACAGCATCGCGCCGGACATGCCCTGCAGCAACAGGTCCTGGCCCGGGCGCTGCGCGTAGGGGCCGTCCTCGCCGTAGCCGGAGATCGACACGTACACGATGGACGGGTTGATCGCCCGCAGGCTCTCGTAGTCCACGCCCAGCCGCCGCGCGACACCCGGCCGGTAGTTCTGCAGGAACACGTCCGCGGACGCGACGAGCCTCGCCAGCACGGCCCTGCCGTCGGCGGACTTGAGGTCCACGGCGAGCGACCGCTTGTTGCGGTTGAGCGACAGGAACGACACGTTGATCCGGTTGCCGGCCGCGCCGCCGGCGGCCGCGTGCCGCTGCCACTCCCCCGTCACCGGCTCGACCTTCACCACGTCCGCGCCGAGGTCGCCCAGCCGCTGCGCGGCGAACGGCCCGGCCATGGCGATGGAGCAGTCGAGCACCCGATAGCCGCTGAGGACGCTCACAGCGTGCCCACCCGGAAGGTGGTGGTGTAGCGACGTTCCTCGCCCGGTTCCAGGAAGATCATCGTGCCGTCGTCGCGGGCCGCCTGGTCACCGGCCACGTGGTGCGTGGACGGCTCGAACGCGATGGCGTACGCGCCCTCCCGCAGGTGCAGCCACTGGAAGAACGCCGGGAACCGGGTGGTGTCGTAGGCCAGCTCGAAGAACACGCCGAGCCGCTCGTTCACCAGGCGCGGGCGGGCGATGCCGTGCTCGTCGGGCTTGAGCACGTGTTCGTAGACCTGTTCCACGAAGCCCTTCCGCGGCGCCGGTACCTCCACATTGGACACACCCTGCTCGGCGACGCTGTCGCTCTGCCAGACGGTCCGCTCGACCGGCAGCTCGAACCGGGCGCCTTCGTCGAGGAACGGCCAGCCGATGTTGACGTGGTACAGGTACATGTGCGGGGTCGGGTCGAAGCCGGCGTTGCGCACGGTGTCCGTGAGGCGGATCTCGGTGCCGCCGACGGGTGCCTCGACGCGCCGGGTGAGCCGCAGGTGCTCGCCGAAGATCGCGGCCTGGCGGACCTCGCCCTCGGCCCACAGCACGCACGTCTCGTCGTCGTCCCACCGCTCGCCGTAGCCGTGCAGGCGGGCGGGCAGGTTGGCGACGCGTCCGTGGAGTCCGTTGCGGACGGTCCTCTTCGGCGGGTACCGGTACTGAGACGCGTCCACCTCGGCGCCGAACAGCGTGTGGTCGAGCCCGGCGGTGAGCAGCAGCCCGGAGAAGCTGCGCATCATCGACAGGCCGTCGTCGTCGGCGTACTCGTGCAGTCCGGGGTGGCGGAAGCCGGTCGCGGACCGCCAGCCGAACCCGTTGCCGCGGAACTCGGCGGTGCCGAGGTCCATGGCGCGGTCGACGAGCACGTCGAAGTTCAGCCCCGCACCGGTGCGGAACTCGAGTGCCCGGATGCCCCGCTCGGCCCCGTCGTCGAGCACCACCGACCGCACCCCGCCCGCGGCGCTCACGTCCCCCGCGAGCCGCGCCAGCGCCCCCCGGTCGTAGTCCCTGCCGGACAGCCTCATGACATGACCCACCCTCCGTTGACCTCGATGCACTGCCCGGTGACGAACGACGAGTCCGGCCCGGTGAGGAACGAGACCACCGCGGCCAGCTCCGCCGGGCGTCCCCGGCGCTTGAGCGCCTGGTGGGCCAGCACGAACCTGGTGTAGGCCTCGGGGTCGGCGTGGATCTCCTCGGCCGCCGTGGGGAACGCGCCCGGGGAGACCGCGTTGACCCGGATCCCGTGCGGCCCCAGCTCGCGGGCGAGTGCCCGGGTGAACGCGGTCGCCGCGCCCTTGGTCGACACGTACGCCGCCAGCTCCGCCCAGCCGCCGTGCATGGTGATCGACGCGATGTTGACGATCGCGCCGCCGCCGGCCGGGACCATGCGCCGGGCCGCCGCCTGTGCGGCCACCCAGTAGGCCCGCTGGTTCACGGCCACCACGTCGTCGTACTCGGCGAGCGGCACGTCCAGGAACGGGCGCGCCGGGTAGACGGCCGCGTTGTTGACGAGCACCCCGACGCCACCCAGCTCCGCCTCGGCCCGCGCGAACGCGGCCTCGACGGCGTCGGCGTCACGCAGGTCCACCGACAGCGCAAGCGCCCGGCCGCCGGCCTTCTCCACCACCTCGACGGTGCCGGCGAGGGCCGCCGCGTCGACGTCGAGCACGGCCACGTCCCGCCCGTCGGCGGCCAACCGCTGGGCGACGGCGCGGCCCAGCGCGCCACCCGCCCCGGTGACGAACGCGCCGCCACGATGCTCGGCACTGGCCACCGCGTACCTCCAGAAATTCTTATTGTGCCTGGCAGGACACACGTTAGCGCTAACGTTGCCGGTGCGCCAGAAGTAGAGTGTGCGAGCCACCATCGCCCAGCGTCGGGAGCCGCCGTGACGAGGAACAGGGTGCTGACCGCCATCGCCGTCGCGATACTCCTGGCCCTGGCGGCACCTCCCACCGTGTCGGCGGCCGAGGGCCCGGTCGTCACCGCACCGGGGAGCTTCCAGAGCGAGCTGGGCTGCCCCGCGGACTGGTCACCCGACTGCCTGCTGTCCCAGCTGGAGGACCCGGACGGCGACGGGCTCTACACCTTCGTCACCACCGCGATCCCCGCCGGCCAGTACGAGGTCAAGGTCGCGCACGGGCTGAGCTGGGCGGAGAACTACGGCGCGGGTGGGGCCCGCGACGGCGCCAACATCCCCTTCACCGTGACGGCCGACGGCGACCGCACGACGTTCTCCTACGACCTGGCCACCCACGTGCTCACCGTCTCGGCCGGCACCGCCTCGCCGGACCTGAGGTCGGCGCGGGCGCAGTGGCTGCGCCGCGACGTGATCGCGCTCGACGTCCCGGCCACCGCCACGACCTACCGGCTGTACCACGCGCCCCGGGGCGGACTGGTCGCGACCGCGGGCGGCGTCACCGGCGGCGACTGGCTGCCGCTCACCCTCGACCCGGCCGGGCTGCCGCCGGACCTGGCCCGCCAGTACCCGCAGCTGACGGGCTACGAGGCCCTGCGCGTACCCGCCACCGCGCTGAAGGACCTGCTCACCGGCCAGCTGGCGGTCGCCGCGTACGACGCCGAGGGCCGGTTGGCCGACGCCACGGGTGTGCAGCTCGCCGGGGTGCTCGACGACGTCTACGCCGGCGCCGCGCACCAGACGCTGGGTCCGGTGTGGCGGCACGGCACACCGTCGCTGGCGCTGTGGGCACCCACGGCCACGCGGGTCGAACTCGTGCTCGGCGACCGGCGGCTCGCCATGACCCGTGACCGGGACGGCGTCTGGCACGCGCGGGGCGAGCGCGGGTGGCGCGACGCCCCCTACGCCTTCGCGGTCACCGTGTACGTGCCCGCGCTCGACCAGGTCGTCACCAACGTCGTGACCGATCCGTACTCGCTCGGCCTGACCACGGACTCGGCGCGGTCCGTCCTCGTCGACCTCGACGACCCGGCGCTGACACCGGCGGGCTGGGACCACCTCCGCAAGCCACCGCTCGCCCAGCCGGAGGACTCGACGATCTACGAGCTGCAGGTGCGGGACTTCTCGATCACCGACGCGACCGTGCCCGCCGCCCACCGCGGCACGTACCTGGCGTTCACCGACCGGGACAGCGCGGGCATGCGCCAGCTGCGGGACCTCGCCCGAGCCGGCCTCAACACCGTGCACCTGCTGCCCACCAACGACATCGCGAGCATCGAGGAACGCAGGGACGCCCAGCAGGTTCCCCAGTGCGACCTCCGCGCGTTCGGCCCCGCCGCCGAGGAGCAGCAGGCCTGCGTCGAGCCGGTCCGGGACACCGACGGCTTCAACTGGGGCTACGACCCGCTGCACTACACGACGCCGGAGGGTTCCTACAGCACGAACCCCGACGGCCCGACCCGCACGCGCGAGTTCCGGCAGATGGTCGGCGCGCTCAACGGCACGGGCCTGCGCGTGGTGCTGGACGTCGTGTACAACCACACGCCGGCCGCCGGCCAGGACCCGAACTCCGTGCTGGACCGGATCGTGCCGGGCTACTACCAGCGCCTCTCGGCCACCGGCGCGGTGGAGAACTCCACCTGCTGCGCCAACACCGCCACCGAGCACCGCATGATGGGCAAGCTCGTGGTCGACTCGGTCGTCACCTGGGCCCGCGAGTACAAGGTGGACGGCTTCCGCTTCGACCTGATGGGTCACCAGCCCAAGGCCAACATCCTCGCCGTGCGTGCCGCGCTCGACAGGCTCACCGTCGCACACGACGGCGTCGACGGCAGGCGGATCTACCTCTACGGCGAGGGGTGGAACTTCGGCGAGGTCGCCAACGACGCCCGGTTCGTCCAGGCCACGCAGGCGAACATGGCCGGCACCGGCGTCGGCACCTTCTCCGACCGGCTGCGCGACGCGGTGCGCGGCGGCGGCCCGTTCGACGAGGACCCGAGGATCCAGGGCTTCGGCACCGGCCTGTACACCGACCCGAACGGCGACCCGGTGAACGGCACCCCGGACGAGCAGCGGGCGCGGCTGCTGCTGTACCAGGACCAGATCAAGGTCGGCCTCGCCGGGAACCTGCGCGGCTACCGGTTCGTCGACCGCACCGGCACGCTCGTGTCCGGGTCGCAGGTCGACTACAACGGCCAACCCGCGGGGTACGCCGCCGACCCGAGCGAGACGATCACCTACGTCGACGCGCACGACAACGAGACGCTGTTCGACATCTCGCAGTACAAGCTGCCGCGGGACACCCCGATGGCCGACCGGGTGCGGATGAACACCGTCGCGTTGGCCACCACGGCATTCTGCCAGGGTCCGGTGTTCTGGCACGCGGGCACCGACCTGCTGCGGTCGAAGTCGTTGGACCGCAACAGCTTCAACTCCGGCGACTGGTTCAACCGGATCGACTGGACGGGGCAGGAGTCGACGTGGGGCTCCGGCCTGCCGCCACGCGCGGACAACGAGGCCAAGTGGGACTACATGCGGCCGCTGCTGTCCGACCCGGCGCTGGCGCCGCGGCAGCCGGACATCCTCACCGCCCACCGGCAGGCGATGGACCTGCTGGCGATCCGGAACTCCTCGCCGCTGTTCCGGCTCGGGTCCGCCGCCGCGATCCAGCAGCGGCTGAGCTTCCCGACCGGCGGCCCGAGCCAGGCGCCCGGCGTGATCGTCATGGCGCTCGACGACCACCGGGGCACCGACCTCGACCCGCGCTGGGAGGGGATCGTGGTCGTGTTCAACGCGTCCGCCGAGGCCACCACCCAGACGGTGCCCGCGCTGGCCGGCGCCCACTACCGGCTGCACCCGGTCCAGGCCGGCGGCGCGGACCCGGTGGTGCGCACGTCGTCCTACGACGCGGGTACCGGCACGTTCTCCGTGCCGGCCCGCAGCGTCGCGGTGTTCGTCACGCGCTGAGGCCCGTATACCCGGGTCACGGCCATGGCCGCCACGGGACCTGCCCGGTGTCGGCGGTGGACTCCTCCGTCCGTGGTGGAGAACGCTATTCCTGGTTGCGTCCGCTGGTGATCCGGGACAGCACGAGGGCGACGAGGATGATCGCGCCGTTGAGCGCGCCGATCCACTGCGCCGGCACGCCCGCGAGGGTGAGCACGTTCTGGATCAGGTACAGCAGGAGGATCCCGGTGAAGGCGCCGAAGACGGTGCCGCGGCCGCCGTTGAGGCTCACGCCCCCGATCACCGCGGCGGCGAACACCGTGAAGATCGCGCCGTTGCCCTGTGCGGCGGCGACCGACGCGAGCCGGCCGGACAGCAGCAGGCCGCCGAGCGCGGCCAGCAGGCTCGCGGTGACCAGCGCGCCGGCGAGCACCCGGTCGGTGCGGATGAAGGAGTTCTTTTGTGCGTCGTTTTTGGATAGTTTG
>NZ_JBJMIE010000136.1:0-3784 GCF_045807065.1 Actinophytocola sp.
CCGCCGCCCGGGTCGCCGACCGGGTCGGGCTGCCGGTGCTGCTCGCGTTCCTCGGCGCGCAGAAGACCTTTATCCAGTCGGTCACCGCGGCCGGCGTCAAGGGATGAGATGGTTGACCTGCTCGTCATCGGGGACGCGAACCCCGATGTCATCGTCGGCCCGCTGAGCGAACCGCTGGCGTTCGGCCAGCACGAACAACTCGTCGACACCGGTGCGTTGACGCTGGGCGGCTCGGGCGCGATCACCGCGTGCGGGGCGGCCAGGCTCGGCCTGTCGGTCGCCATCGCGGCCCGCGTCGGCGACGACGCGGCCGGCCGGTTCGTGCGGGAGTCGTTGGCGGAGCGCGGGGTCGACACCGGTGCGCTCCTGGTGGACGACGCCCCGACACCGCTGACGGTGATCGTCACGCGGGACGGTGACCGCGCGATGCTGACCAGCGGGTCGTGGCCGTCCTTCGCCGTGTCGCCGGAACTGCTCGCGTCGAGCAGGCACGTCCACGTGTCGTCGTACTTCCTGCTGGCGGCCATGGCCGAGGTGCTGCCCGGCCTGCTGGCGCGGGCACGCCGCCACGGCGCGACGACGTCCTTGGACACGAACGACGACCCGAGCGGGAACTGGGACGTGGGACCGCTCCTGGCGGAGGTGGACTACCTGCTGCCGAACGCGAACGAGGCGATGCGGCTGGCGGGCGCCACGTCGGTGCGCGACGCCGCGTCCGTGCTGGCGGCACGTGGTCCCCTGGTGGCGGTGAAGAACGGCGCCGCCGGTGCCCTGTGCCACAGCGGTGGCACACTGTTGCACAGCAAGGGCATCACGGTGTCTGCTGTGGACAGTGTCGGCGCGGGGGACAGCTTCGACGCCGGCTTCATCGCCGCGAAGCTGCGTGGCCTGCCCGACCAGCGGGCCCTGGACGTGGCGACCGTGTGCGGCGCGCTGTCCACGTTGTCCGCCGGCGGCACGACGTCCCAGCCGACGTGGGCCGACGCCATGAGCTACGTCGAGGAGAACCAGGCATGAAGATCACCTTCGTCGGCGCGGGCAGCGTCGTGTTCACCCAGGGACTGCTGGCGGACCTGTTCGCCTTCCCCGAGTTGGGCGGCGTGCACATCGCCCTGCACGACATCGACGGGGAGCGGCTGTCCACGGCCGAGCGGGCGGGCCGGTACATCGCCCGCGAGCGCGGGGTCTCGCCGCGGTTCACCGCGCACCTCGACCGCCGGGAGGCGTTGGCGGGGGCCGACTTCGTCATCAACATCGTGCAGGTCGGGATGGCCGAGGCCACCAGGACCGACTTCGACGTCCCCGCGGCCTTCGGCGTCCGCCAGACGATCGCGGACACCCTCGGGGTGGGCGGCATCTTCCGCGCCCTGCGCACGTTCCCGCTGTTGCGTGCGCTCGGCACCGACATCGCGGCGGTGTGCCCCGACGCGTGGCTGCTGAACTACACCAACCCGATGGCGATGAACGTCCAGTACCTGACGGAGGCGACCGGCCTGACGCGGGTGGTGGGCCTGTGCCACTCGGTGTACTGGACGATGCGCGGCCTGGCGGACCTGGTCGACGTCCCGTTCGAGGAGGTGACGTACCGGGCGGCGGGTGTCAACCACCAGGCGTGGGTGCTGGAGTTCACGCGGGACGGCGAGAACCTGTACCGGCGCCTGGACGACGTGATCGAGTCGGACCCGGAACTGCGCAGGCGGGTGCGCGTGGACATGTACCGCCGGCTGGGCTATTACCCGACGGAGACGAGCGAGCACTCGAGCGAGTACGTCCCGTGGTACCTGCACCACGACAGCGAGATCGAGCGGCTGCGCATCCCGGTGGGGAACTACCTGGACATCGTCGAGGAGAACACGGCCGAGTACGAGCGCACCCGGACCGCCCTGGCCGCCGGCGAACCGCTTACGGTCGAGGGGACGATGGAGTACGCGCCACAGATCATCCACAGCATGGTGACGGGCACGCCCCGCATGGTGTACGGGAACGTGCCCAACCGCGGGTTGATCGAGAACCTGCCCGCGGGAGGGACGGTCGAGGTGCCGTGCCTGGTGGACGCGTCGGGCGTGCAGCCGACGCGCGCGGGCATGCTGCCGCCGCAGCTGGCGGCGCTGAACAGGACGTACCTGAGCATGAACGACCTGGTGGTGAAGGCGGCCGTGGAGGACGAGCCCAGGCACATCCGCCACGCGGCGATGACCGACGCGGCGACGGCCGCCGCGCTGACGGTCGACCAGATCTGGCACCTGTGCGACGAGATGGTCCGCGCCCACGGCGACCGCCTGCAGCCCTCGCTGCGGGTTACCCTGGGCTAGCCATCGAGTTACCGCCCCTGTTCTACGTTCGACCCACGGGTCTCACGGACGGGGGTGCGGTATGGCGATCACCAGTGCCGGGGGTGGCTGGACCGTCGGCGAGGACGTGCCGGAGCGGGTCGCGGCCAGCTGCCTGTACGACTCGGCGGCCTGGTTGCGGGGCTGGGAGAAGATCGGCATCGAGCGGCGGACCCGGCACGCGTACGTCCGCGCCGGGGACGACGTCCTCCCGCTCTACGAGACCACCATGTCACCCTTCTGGCACGGCTACGAGCTGCAGTGCGGGCTCGTCGGGCGCTTCGGCAACCCCATCGTCTTCGCCGGGTCGCCCTACTCCATGTACGGCAAGCGGGGCAGCATCCCCGGCCCACTCGTCGAAGGCGCCTACGCCACCGCCATGTCCTGGATCCGGCGCGGAAGCGCCGACCTCCTCGTCGTGCCCAACGTGACCAGCGCGGGAGTGGACAGTTGGTACCACGCGGTCGGACCGCCGGTCGGTACCGTCCACCTGGAACGGACGTACGGCATCGACGTCCGGGGGACCTTCTCCGACCACCTCCACCGGCTCGACAACAAGATCCGGCGGGACGTCGAGCGGCGGCTGCGGCGCGGCGAGGAGCGTGGGCTGCGGGTCGCGATGCTCGACGGCGACGAGGCACACGCCCTCGTGCCGGACGCCTTTCCCCTCACCGTCGACACCAGCGACAAGAACGAGTGGCCCGCCCTGTTCGACGAGGACGCCCTGCACGGGATGCTGGACATTCCCGGGGCACTGCTCGTCGCGGCCCGGGTCGGGCGGCGGCTCGTCGGGGTGTTCTTCGGGTTCCGCCGCGGCGACGAGGTCACCTTCATGTGCGGCGGGGTCGACTACCGGAGCCTCCACGAGTACAGCACCTACATCGCGCTCATGTACCGGTCCACCCAGTGGGCCTACGACAACGGCATGGCACGCATCGAGTGGGGGCGGGACAACTACCGCTTCAAGGAACGGCACGGGCTCGACAGCACCGAGCTGTGGGCCATGGTCTACGCGCCCACCGCCCGGCCCGAACTGGCCACCGCCATCAACGGGATGCACGCCACCCTCCACGCCTACATCGAGGCCGCCTGATGGGTACCGGGCAGCGGCGGGCGCTCCTCCTCCTGGTCGCCGTCATCAGCGTCAACGCCTCCTACACCGTCCTGATCCCCTTCGTGCCGGAGCTGGAGGAGCGGGTCGGCGCCGGGCCCGTCACCATCGCGGCGGTGTTCGCCCTCTTCGCGGCCGCCAAGGCGTTGTTCCAGCCCGTCGGCGGCGCGTGGGTGGACCGGTGGCGACCCCGCGCGGTCGCCTGTGTGGCGCTGAACGTCGCCGCGGCCGGGATCGTGCTGACGGCGTTCGCCCACGACCCCCTCACCCTGCTGGCCGGCCGGTTCGTGTGGGGGATTGGGGAAGGGCTCGTCACGCCCGCCCTCTACGCGGGCATGTCGGC
>NZ_JBJMIE010000137.1:0-15439 GCF_045807065.1 Actinophytocola sp.
CACTTGTCGGCGTCGAGCGCCTTGATGTAGATGTTCGCGCCGTCGTAGGCCTTGGCGCCGTGCAGTTCGGCCTCCTCGCCGTGTGCCTTCTGGTAGGCCCTGGCGAACGCGCGGGACGCGTCGTCGCCGTCGTTGGACAGGTACGGCGAGCTGACGACGGTGCCCTCCGCGTTGGCCTGGCCGGCGGTCTGCAGGTACACCGGCGTGCCCATCGGCGCGGCACCCGCGATCGTCGCGGTGATGCCCAGCTCCTTGGCCTGCTTGACGATCAGCCCGGCCTCGACCTCCTCGGAGCCGACGAACAGGACCTCGGGCTCCTTCTGCCGGATCGAGGTGAGGGCGGCGCTGAAGTCCTTCTGGTCGGTGGTCACCACCTGGTCGTCGACCGGGGTGAGGCCGCGGTCGGCCAGCACCTTGGTGAACGCGTCGTGCTCGCCCTTGCCGTAGGAGCCGTTGTTGGAGATCAGCGCGATCTTCTTGTGCCCCTTGTCGTCCACCAGGTACTTCGCGAGCGTCTCGTCGTAGGTGTTGCTCGTCGGTCCGTTGTAGAACGCGAACGGGCTCTTGGCCGCCGCGATCGCCGGCGACTGGCCGGAGGTGATGTTCGGGATCTTCGACTGCCGCAGGATGGGGATCATGGCCACGGTGACCGCGCTCTCCGCGGTGCCGATCATGGCCACGAAGCCCTCGCCGGCGATCTTGCGGGCGACGTTCGTGCCGACGGTCGGGTCGCCCTGGTCGTCGAACAGCTCGAGGTCGATCTTGCGGCCGTTGATGCCGCCCCTGGCGTTCCACTCGTCGGCGGCGAGCTTGGCGCCCTTCCACTCCCACTGGCCGAGCGAGCTGAGCTGCCCGCTCTGCGCGTCGACCACGGCGACCTTGATCGGGCCGCCGGTGTCCTGCTGGCCGGACGACGAGCTGCCCGGTGCGGAGCACGCGGTCGCCGCCGCCAGGGCGAGTGCGGCGGCGGGGACGAGTAACCGCGCCGTACGTGTACTGGCCATGAACTTCTCACCTCGTTGTGGGTTCGGTGCGGACTAGAACGCGCCGCGGTAGATGTCCTTGATGTTCCAATGTCCTGGCGTGGGCACGGGTTCGTTCACCATCGGCACGTCCAGCACGGCGGGGCGGCGCCGCTCGACCGCCGCGCGCAGTGCGGTGGTCAGGTCGCCCGGTGTCTCGATCCGGTAGCCGTCGGCGCCGCACGCCCGGCCGTAGGCGGCGAAGTCGGGGGAGTAGGGGTTGCCCTCCGGGTCGCGGAACTCGCAGCCGTAGCTGGCGCCGAAGTTCGCGGCCTGCAGGTCGGCGATCGTGCCGTGCGCCCGGTTGTTCATCACGAGGAAGACCACCGGCAGGCCCTGCTCGACGGCCATGGGCACCGCCGGCAGCTGCGCGCTCATCCCGCCGTCCCCGACCAGTGCCACGACGACCCGGTCGGGTCGGGCGATCTGCACGCCGATCGCCGCCGCCGGCCCGAAGCCCATGGTGGACAGCCCGCCCGGGGTGACGAAGCGGCCTTCCGGCGGCAGCTCGTAGCACTGGGCCACGCCGTTCTTGTTCCAGCCGACGTCGGTGACGAGCACCGCGTCGGCGGGCAGCGCGTCCCGCAGGTCGGCGAGGATGCGTTCCGGGCGGAGTGGGAAGTCGTCGCTGCGGCCGCGTTCCCGGCTGCCGGCGAACAACGCGCTCCGCTCGGTGCCGATCGTCTCGCGCAGCGCGGGCCGGTCCGTCCCGTGTGGACTCGACGCCACCACCGCGTCGGCGATCGCCTCGACGGCGAGGGTCACGTCGGCCACCGCGCCGATCTCGACCGGGTAGTTGCGGCCGATCTCGGCGGGGTCGATGTCGACCTGGATGAGCCTGGCCGGCGGGAAGTGCCAGGTGTAGTCGGCGTTCCACGAGCTGGCGTCGGTCTCGGCGAACCGGGTGGCGAGTGCGAGCACCACGTCGGCGTCCATCGTGTACTTGTTGGTGAGGTCGAGGCCCCAGAACCCGGTCATCCCCATGACGAGCGGGTGCCGGTCCTCGACCGTGCCCTTGGCCATGAGCGAGTGCGCGATCGGGATGTCCAGGTGCTCGGCCAGCCGCAGCAACGCCGCCCGGCCCCGGTCGTCGCGCAGGCCGCCGCCGACGTAGATCAGCGGCCTCGCCGCGGCGACGAGCACCTCGGCGATGCGCCTCGCCTCCGCCGCCGGCAGCGCGGCCGGGGTGGCGTTGGCGACGAGCGGGTACGCCGTGGCGGAGGACTCGGGCACCTGCCGGGAGAACAGGTCCATCGGCACGTTGAGCAGCACCGTGCCCGGCCGGCCGGACGTCGCGGTCCAGAACGCCCGCTCGGTGAACCTCGCGAGGTCCTCGGCGCGGTGCGCGTGCCACGCCCGCTTCACGAACGGCCGGAAGATCGCCGTCTGGTCGGCGTCGAAGTGCAGGTTCACCTCCTGGTGGGGGTGGCGGCCGTGGTAGTAGGACGGGATGTCGCCCGCGATGGTGACCAGCGGGACCGAGTCGAGTGCCGCGGTCGCGACGCCGGTGACCGCGTTCATCAGCCCGGGACCCACGTGCACGAGCAGCACGCCGGGCCTGCCGGTCATCCGCGCGTACCCGTCGGCCGCGTGCGCGGCGGCCTGCTCGTGGCGGGCGATCACGAACCTGATCCGGCTGCGCCCCAGGGCGTCCAGGAAGGCGATGTTGGTGTGGCCGCACACACCGAAGACGTACTCGACGCCGTACGACTCGAGCTGAGTGACCAGCGCTTCCGCGGCGGTGACCGTCATGCCTGCCCCCAGACCGACAGGCCGCGCAGGATGAGGGTCTTGATCACCGTGTAGTCGTCGATCATCTGCCGGGGTGCCTCCCGGCCGAAGCCGGAGTCCTTCACGCCGCCGAACGGGACGTGGTCGAGCCGGTAGTTCGACGAGCCGTTCACGACGAGGCCGCCGACGGCCAGCTCCCGCCACGCCGTGACGATCGTGGTGATGTCGTTGGTGAAGATGCCGGCCTGCAGGCCGAACCTGCTGCCGTTGCAGGTCTCGATGACCGCGTCGAGGTCGTCGAAGGGCAGCACGGCGACGAGCGCGCCGAACACCTCCTCGGTCACGATCGTGGCGTCCGGCGGCGGGTCCGCCACGATCGTCGGCCGCAGCGTCGCCCCGTCCCGGACGCCGCCGGCCACGAGCCGTGCCCCCGCGGCCCTCGCCTGCTCGACCCACTTCTCCACCCGTGTGGCCGCGTCCTCGTCCACCATCGACCCGATGTCGGTGGCCGGGTCGAGCGGGTCGCCGACCACCAGCCGGTCGACCTCCGCCCGGAACGCCTCGACGAACTCGTCGAACCGGGACCGCTGCACGTACACCCGCTGCACGGAGATGCAGCTCTGCCCCGAGTTCGAGTATCCGGTGCGGGCGCAGACCCGGGCCGCGTCGGCGACGTCCGCGTCCGCGCACACGATCGTCGCCGCGTTGCCGCCCAGCTCCAGCACGAGCCGTTTGGCGCCGGCCGCCCTGGCCACCGCCGCGCCCGTCGCCGGGCTGCCGGTGAAGCTGATGACGCTCACCTCGGGTGCCGCGCACAACGCCGCCCCCACGTCCCCGCCGCCGTGCAGCAGCTGCACCGCCGCCGGCGGCATGCCCGCCTCGAGCGCCAGCGCGACCACCGCCGCGGTCGTCGCGGGCGCCTGCGGCGGTGCCTTGACCAGTGTGGTGTTCCCGGCCGCGAAGGACGCGCCCAGCTTGTGCGCCAACAGGT
Organism: Actinophytocola sp.; assembly: GCF_045807065.1. Classification (GTDB taxonomy): domain Bacteria; phylum Actinomycetota; class Actinomycetes; order Mycobacteriales; family Pseudonocardiaceae; genus Actinophytocola. Next base: position 3,745 of record NZ_JBJMIE010000137.1, read on the forward strand.
TCGCGGGCGCGTTGAACGGGGTGATCGCCAGCGCGACGCCGGCGGGGGCGCGGTAGGTGAGTGCCGTGTTGCCCGTGCCCCGCGCCCAGCCGGCCACCGGCACGTTCTCGCCGCCGATTCGCCGGGCCTCGTGGGCGCACACGGCGAACGTGTCCGCCACGCGGTCCAGCTCGCCCCGCCCGTCCTTCACCGGTTTGCCCAGCTCCAGCGCGATGAGCCGGGCGATGTCGTCGCGGTGCTCGACCGCCAGGCGGGACGCCCGGTCCAGCACGTCCGCCCGCGTGGCGGGCGCGAGCCCGGCCACCACGCGGGCGTCGGCCGCCGCGTACGCCCGGGCCGCCGCGACCTGTGCCTCACTCGCCGGATAGGACCGCGACACCACCGCGCGGACGAAGGGTCCGGTCCGGGACGCGGGTGGGCCGTCGGTGACCCACTCGCCCGCCACGAATGCCGGTGCGTCGGGAGTGGACCGCGTGAGAACGTCAGGGAGCACCACAGTTCTCCTTGTGAACCATCAAGCGGTACATCTGGACCGCTGTACGGACTGCGTGTAACGTACGGCTCGCTACCTGAGCTGGCAAGCCTTCGAGCCGAAGACGTTATGGCGGTCTCGGCGGAGCTGGACGCGGTGGAGGTGAGCGGTGAGGATGGTGGATCGTCGTGGCAAGAGGGGATGCAGTGGTGAATTCGACCGGTGCCGATCAGACCGCCAAGGACCGGTGGGAAGCGTCCGGTGAGTCCGGTGAGACCCAGGGCGTGCGCAGCGTGCAGCGCGCGATCGACATCCTGGGGCTGCTGACCGAGTCCCAACCGGCGATCTCGGTCTCGGAGATCGTCCGCGCCACCGGTCTCGCCAAGACCACCGTCATCCGGATCGTGCAGACCCTGGAGCAGAACGGCCTGCTCTGGGCGACCGCCAAGGGGTACATGGCCGGGCCGAGCCTCTGGCGCTGGGCGCACCTCGCCCGCGGCAGCTGGGAGCTGCCGCCCGAGACCAAGGAGCTCATGCGCGGGCTGGCCCATCGCCAGCGCGAGACGGTCAACCTCTACGTGGCACGCGACATCTACCGCGTCTGCGTCGCGCAGCAGGAGAGCCCGCAGCCGCTGCGCCACGTCGTGCACGTCGGCGACGAGCTCCCGCTGTGGGCCGGCGCGTCGTCGAAGATCCTGCTGCGCAACTCGGACGCGCCGCACCTCGCCAGGGTGGCCCACAGCTCCCCGTACGGACCGGACTACGTGGACTCGCTGCGTGCCCAGATCGACGAGGCCGCGGTGCGCGGATACGCCTTCAGCCACGGGGAACGCGAGGCGGGACTGTCCGCCGTGGCCGTCCCCGTCGTCGGCCGCACCGGGTCCGTCATCGCCGCGCTGTCGCTGTCCGGTCCGACCGTGCGCTTCCCCGACGAGCGGATCGCCGAGTTCGTCGCCGCGCTCACCGAGGTGGCCGCGCACATGACCGAGCGGGGCTTCGACCACCCGTTCCGCGTGTAGCGCGGACCGGCGCGACGGTTCTCTTGTCGATTCTGCGTTTCCCGCAGAAGGAGTAGACGCATGGAAAGAACGCCGCTCCGCGGTATCCGGGTGCTCGACCTGACCAACGTCCTCGCCGGCCCGTACTGCAGCTACCAGCTGATGCTCTTCGGCGCGGAGGTCGTGAAGGTCGAGGTGCCCGGCTCCGGTGATCTCGCCCGCCACCTCGGCCCCGAGCCCGAGCTGAACGGCGCCGGCCTCGGGGCGTCGTTCCTCGCGCAGAACGCGGGGAAGAAGTCGATCGAGGTGGACCTGAAGGACTCCGCGCGGCGGGCGGTGTTCGACGACCTGGTGCGCGGCGCGGACGTCCTGCTCGAGAACTTCCGCGCCGGGGTCCTCGCCCGGCTCGGCTACGACTGGGCCCGGCTGCGCGAGCTCAACCCGGGCCTGGTGTACTGCGCGATCTCGGGCTTCGGCCAGACCGGCCCGATGAGCCAGGCACCCGCGTACGACCAGATCATCCAGGGCCTGTCGGGGATGATGAGCATCACCGGCACCGAGGACACCGCACCGCTGCGGGTCGGCTTCCCGGTGTGCGACACCGTCGGCGGCCTGATGGCGGCACTCGCGATCTCCTCGGCTCTCGTCGGCCGGGAGCGGACGGGTGAGGGCTGTTTCCTGGACCTGTCGATGCTGGAGGCGTCGATCTCGGCGATGGGCTGGACGGTCTCGCACTACCTCATCAGCGGGGTGCGGCCGGCGCCGACGGGCCAGCAGAACGTCACCGCCGCCCCGTCCGGCACGTTCGAGACCGCCGACGGCCTGCTCAACATCGCGGCGAACCGGCAGACCCAGTTCGAGAAGCTGTGCGGGCTGCTGGGTCGCCCCGACCTGGTGACCGACCCGCGGTTCGCCGACCGCGAGGCGCGCAAGGTCAACCGGGACGCGCTGAACGCCGAGCTGACCCGTGAGCTGCGCCGGCGCCCGGCCGAGGCGTGGGAGCGGGAGCTGCCGGCGATCGGCGTGCCGGCCGCGCGGATCCTGTCGGTGCCGCAGGCGGTCGCGTCGGAGCAGTTGGCGCACCGGCGGTTCTTCACCGACGTCCCGTTCCCCGGCGACCCCGACCGGGTCGTCCGGGTCAGCGGGAACGGGGTGCTGGTCGACGGGGAGCCGCTGCACCCCGCCACCGCGCCGCCGCTGCTCGGCGAGCACAACGGGCAGACGGCCGAGTTCGTCGACCGGTGGCGGGCCGGCGCGGTGCCCGTCGCCGCGGTCGAGGAGGAGCCGTGACGGCGGCGGAGTCCGCGGACTGGTGGGCCACCAGCATCGTGCGCATGGCTCCCGGCGAGGTGGAGCTGCGCGGGATTCCCGTGCAGGAGCTGATCGGCTCGGTCGACTTCGTCTCGGCGGTCTGGCTCATGGTCCGTGGCGAGCTGCCCGACGCGCGCCGGGCCGCCCTGCTGGAGGCGGCCCTGGTCGCGTCGGTCGACCACGGCCCGCAGGCGCCGTCGATCGCGATCGCCAGGATGACCGCGACGTGCGGCGTGGGCCTCAACAACGCGATGGCCTCCGGCGTCAACGCCCTTGGCGACTCCCACGGCGGCGCGGGCCAGCAGTGCGTCGAGATGCTCACCGAGATCGTCGCCGCGGACGGGGACCTCGCCGCGGCCGTCGAACGGGTCGTCGCCCGCCACCGCTACGTCCCGGGTTTCGGGCACCGCTTCCACCCCGTGGACCCGCGGCGCGGCCCGCTGCTGGCGCTCGTGGACCGCGCGGTCGCGGACGGCGTGGTCGACGGCCGCCACCTGCGCGCCGCCCGCGCCGTCGAGGCGCACCTCGACGCGAACCGCCGCCGCCCGGTGCCGATGAACATCGACGGCGCGACCGCCGTGATCTACGCGGAGCTGGGGTTCGCCCCGGAGCTGGCGCGCGGGCTGTTCGTGCTCGGCCGCAGCGTCGGCATCCTCGCCCACGCCTGGGAGGAGATGAGCCAGGGCCTGCGCAACAAGGGGCCGATACCGCGGTCGATCCTCCCGACCTACCGGGGAAAGCCCGAAGCCACGAGCGATCAGTGATATCGCGATGTCTACATGAGACAGTCGCAGCGCCGCCACCGCGCGCTCACTGTCCGAATAGGACGGTGCGCACGATCGCGTGATCCCACACGCGGATCACAGGGCGTAGTCAGCAGTCACCGAGTGCGTTGCTACGGAAGGTCAGAGCGTCGTCACACTTTCGTCGACCAAGATCACCTGAGGTGTCTGATCAGCGGTTTTCACATAGTGATAAAGCCGACTAGGCCGTTAGGGTGAGTGTAGGAGCGGCGCGTCCGGACGCCTCACAGGGTGCCGGACTCGAACGGGAACGGTCACCGCCGGGCACCGCACTGTCGCCAGCTCGTCTTTCCGCGTGTTCTCGCAGCTTCATCTCGCTCTGGAGGAATGTCGATGCCTGCTCAGTCGAGGAGGCGCATGTCCAACTGTCGGTGGGTCTCCGGTCCGTTGGGAAGATGTCGTGTCACCCTCTTGGCGCTGCTGGTGGTACTGGCCCTGCTCCCACTGGCCGCCCTGCCGGCCGCGGCCTACCCGCCGCGCGTCCAGGTGTTCGTGGCCAACACGGACTCCGACAACGTCACCGTCTACGACACCAGGCTGGGGGAGGTGACCGCGACGGTGCCGGTCGGCGACGGCCCCGTGGGCGTCGGCAGCACCCCGGACGGCGACCTGGTCTACATCACCAACGAACGGGCCAACTCGGTCTCGGTCATCGACGCGCTGAGCCACGAGGTGGTGGCCACCGTGCCGGTCGGTGCGCACCCGTACGGCGTGGACGCGACCGCGACGCACGCCTACGTCACCAACTACGACTCCGACACCGTGACCGTCATCGACGTGGCGACCCAGCAGCCGGTCGGCGAGATCCCGGTGGGCCGGGCCCCGCACACCCCGGTGGTCAGCCCGGACGGCACACTGGTCTACGTCACCAACAACGACGACAGCTCCGTGAGCGTCATCGACGCGACCACGAACTCGGTGATCAACACGATCCCCGTCGGCCGCTTCCCGGCCGGCATCGCGCTCGGCCCCGGCGGCCACCGGCTGTACGTGGCCAACACCGGCGACAACAGCGTCACCGTCATCTCCGCACCGGGCGAGCCGGTCGTCACCGTGCCGGTCGGCAAGGCGCCGATCGGGCTGTCGGTCACCCCGCAGGACGTCGTCTACGTCGCCAACACCGGCGACGACGCCGTGTCGGTGATCCACGGGGACAGCGCCGCCGTCAGCGCGACGGTGCCGGTCGAGCAGCGCCCGGAAGGCGTGGCCGCCTCGCCCGACGCCAGGTTCGTCTACGTCACCAACAACGCCGCCAACACGCTCTCGGTGATCGACACGTCCTCGGCCAGCCCGGTGGCGACGATTCCCGTCGGCCAGGGTCCCGAGGGAGTGGCCATGACGCCGTGAGGGGCTCGCGTTGTCACGACCGCGTTCGGCCATGGACCGTCCCGCTCAGAATCACCCGATCGAGGGGTTGGATTCTCGGAAGGACGTTCGGGATACGGCCAGGCGGAATGGTGCTGTAACCGGCGGCGGCGCGCTGGTCCCTCTTTAGTTCCAGATGGCAGGTAACGGGGAGATGTTCGTCTTCGGCCCGGGTACGTCCTTTGTCGGCAGAAACCGAGCAAGGAGGCCAGAAATGATCCGAAATGTCACTGCCATCGCTGTTTCCACGCTGATCGGTCTGGGTGCCGCCACGAGCCCGGTGCACGCGGATCCGAGCTTCGAGCAGCAGGTCATCAGCCTGACGAACCAGCAGCGGACGGCGAACGGCTGCGGTGCGCTCGCCGAGAACGGGGCGCTCGACACGGCCGCCCGCGGTCACAGCGGCGAAATGGCGAGGACCGACAACATGTCCCATACCGGGGCGAACGGATCAGATGTCGGGGACCGGCTGAGTCAGGCCGGATATTCGGCGACCAAGTGGGCGGAGAACATCGCCTATGGGCAGCGGACACCCCAGGAGGTGGTCGACGCCTGGATGCGGAGCCCGGAGCACCGCGCCAACATCCTCGACTGCTCGCTCGCCGAGATCGGGGTGGGCTACGTGGCGAACAAGGACGGGGTGCCGTACTGGACCCAGGACTTCGGAACCCGGTGACGAGCGGTAGTGGGCCCGTCGGCGTGCGCCTCGCGGACGGGCCCACCGGCATGTGCTCGCCGGTTCCCGCCACCGGATAGTTGCGGAATCAATCAGCGTGGTGGCGCGTTCGAGTGGGTGTGAAGAAGATCGGATTTCTCTCGTTCGGGCACTGGTCGGACAGTCCGCACTCGCGGACTCGCACGGCGTCGGACGCGTTGCTGCAGGCCGTGGACCTGGCCGTGGCCGCGGAGGAGCTCGGCGCGGACGGCGCCTACTTCCGGGTGCACCACTTCGCCAGGCAGCTGGCCTCGCCGTTCCCGCTGCTGGCCGCGATCGGCGCCAGGACCGAACGCATCGAGATCGGTACCGGCGTCATCGACATGCGGTACGAGAACCCGATGTACATGGCCGAGGACGCGGGCGCCGCGGACCTCATCGCCGGCGGCCGGCTCCAGCTCGGCATCTCCCGCGGCTCACCTGAGCAGGTCATCGACGGCTGGCGGTACTTCGGCTACCAGCCCAGCGAGGGCGACACGGACGCCGACATGGCCCGCCAGCACGCCGAGGTGCTGCTGAAGGTGTTGGAGGGCAAGGGGTTCGCCCAGCCCAGCCCGCGGCCGATGTTCGCCAACCCGCCCGGCCTGCTGCGCCCCGAACCGCACTCACCCGGCCTGCGCGACCGCATCTGGTGGGGTGCGGGCTCCAACGGCACCGCCGTGTGGACGGCCGAGCACGGCATGAACCTGATGAGCTCCACGCTCAAGAACGACGAGGGCGGGGCGCCGTTCCACGTCCAGCAGGCCGAGCAGATCCGCGCGTTCCGCAAGGCGTGGGCGGAGGCCGGGTGGACGCGTGAGCCACGCGTGTCGGTCTCGCGCAGCATCTTCGCGCTGACCACGGACCTCGACCACGCCTACTTCGGCGGCGATGTCGAGAGCACCGACCAGGTCGGCCTCATCGACGCCGAGACCAGGGCGATCTTCGGCCGCACCTACGCCGCCGAGCCGGACGTCCTGGTGTCCGAGCTGTCCGAGGACGAGGCCATCGCCGAGGCCGACACCCTGCTCCTGACCGTGCCCAACCAGCTCGGCGTGGAGTACAACGCCCACCTGATCGAGGACATCCTCACGCACGTGGCCCCCGCGCTCGGCTGGCGTTGACCCCCGCCTCACACCGCCCCGGCTTGGTGTTCACTGAGAGGTGTGATCCTGGTTCGCTGCCGTGAGGGGAGGGCGGCCGGATGACTCCACTCGGCCCGGTCAACGGTGGTCCGGCCCGGCTGCGGGAGCTGCTCGCCGGTGGCGGGACGATCGTGGCGCCGGGTGCCTATGACGCGTTGAGCGCCCGGCTGGTCGAGGCGGCCGGGTTCCCCGCGGTGTACATGACCGGTTTCGGGGTGACCGCGTCGCTGATCGGACGGCCGGACGTCGGGCTGCTGACCATGACCGAGATGGTGGAGACCGCGCGGCTGATCCGCTCGACCGTCGGCGTGCCGGTGATCGCGGACGCGGACACCGGCTACGGCAACGCGCTCAACGTGATCCGCACGGTGCGGGAGTACGAGGCCGCCGGGGTGGCCGCCATCCACCTCGAGGACCAGGTGGCGCCCAAGCGCTGCGGGCACCTGGAGGGCAAACGGGTCGTGCCGGCGGAGGTGATGGTCGACCGGGTCCGCGCGGCGGTCGCCGCGCGCGTCGACCCCGACTTCGTGCTGATCGCGCGGACCGACGCCCGTGCGGTCGAGGGTTTGGCCGCGGCCATCGACCGTGCCGCCCGGTACCGCGAGGCCGGCGCCGACATGCTCTTCGTCGAGGCCCCCCAGTCGGCGGCGGAGATCGAGACGGTGGCGACGGAGCTCGCCGGCGTACCGCTGCTGTTCAACTGGGCGGAGGGCGGCAAGACCCCACCGACACCCCTGGACCGGTTGCGGGAGCTGGGTTTCCGGCTGGTCATCTGTCCTGTCTCGACACTGCTGGCCACCTCGGTCGCGGTGCGGGCGGTGCTGGCGAGGATCGCCGAGGACGGCACCCCGATCGCCGCGGCCCGCGAGCTGCCGGGGCTGAAGGAGTTCGTCGAACTGGTCGGCATGACCGAGGTGACCGACATCGGCGAGCAGTTCGGCAACGGCTGAGCACCATCACGGGGCCGCACCCGCTCGACGAGTCCAGGCCTGGCGGGTTACCGGCACCGAGGAGCCAGAGCTGGCCTCGACCCGGTCCTGCGCGGGGACCAGGTCGCCGCGGTGCTCGCCGCCGACCCCCTGACGCGCGCTCCTGCCGGCACCCGTACAGGCCCAGGAGTCCGTCGGCGGGTTGTAAGCGTCAGCCGGACGTTTCCTGGTCCCGGAGGATGGACTGCGGCTCGTCGCTCGTGAGGTACTCCGTGGTGCCCGTTCGGTCGAGCATGCGGTTCAGGGCGTGCGGGCGGTTCACGATGTGCAGTCGCAGGCCCAGGGAGTCCGTGCGGCGGCGGAGCATGAGCAGGGTCGACAGGCCGCGGGAGTCGCAGACCTCCAGCTGGGCGCAGTCGACGTGCAGCTCACGCAACCCGGGGTGGGCGGCCAGCTCGTCGGTGACCGCCTCCAGTAGCTCGTCGGCGTTGACGTGGATGAGGTCACCGGCGAGGGTGACCCGTCCGATGTGGCCGGCCGAGGTGTCCCAGCTGTATCTCAGCTCTGGAAATGCCGTCATGCGTCGATCCCGTCGACATGCGCGATCCCGGCCGCGAGGAACTGGCTCGCTCGGGCGAAGTCACGCAGCTCGGTGGTGAGTAGTGCCAGTCCCACGCCCAGTGACCGGGGTGGGACGCCGCGGGCGGAGAGGATGCTCGCGGTCCACGTCAGGAAGCCGGTGAACAGCTCGACGTCGCCGACGTACAGCGCGGTGGCGAGGAAGTCGACGATGTGGGCGACGTCCTCGGCGGTGTGCTCCCGTTGCTGGTCGGTGTACTCGCTCATCGCCGGCCACCGCTGCGCGAGGGCGGTGCAGACCGAGGAGACGAGCGAGGTCGCCGACCGGGCGATCATCGAGTACTCCTGGTCGGCGAGGTGCGGCAGATCGTCGATCGGCTGGTGCAGGTCCGTCGAGCGGGGGAGCGGCGGCCCCAGCAGCCGGTCCGCCGCGGCGCGGGCGTCCGGCGCCCACGCCGGCGCGCCCAGCAGCTTCGCGTAGCGGCCGTCCGGTCCGAACGCGGCGCCGCCGACGATCACGGGGACGCCGGCCGCCTGGCAGGCGGTGATGGTGGCGTGCGCGGTCGGCAGGCGGGTCGGGATGGAGTTGGACAGCGCGACCGCGTCCGGCGCGGTGCGGTGCAGGTGCGCGATGAGGTGCGGCGTCGGGACCTGCGCGCCGAGGTAGTCGACCCGGAACCCGCGCAGCGTCAGCGTCTCGGAGAGCAGCCGGGCGGGCAGCGCGTGCCACTCGCCGTCCACGCACGCCACCGTGATGCGGCCGTGCCGGACCGCGGGCCTGCCGGTGTAGGACTGCAGCGCCCCGATGACGCGTTCGTTGATCGCGGTCGCCACGTGCTCCTGCGCGACGTTGATGCGGTCGGTCGCCCACTCGACGCCGACGCGGCGCTGCACGGCGCCGATCACGTCGAGCAGGACGCTCTCGGCCGTCAGCCCGTCGTCGAGCGCGGCCGACACGACGTCCCGGGCCGCGTACTCGTCGCCGGCCAGGACGGCGTCCCACAGGTACTCCACGTGGTCCGTGGGAGTGGTCCGGGTGACGAGGGTCGTCGTGCTCATGCGGTGTACCGGCCCCGTCCGTGCCCGCCGACGGCGGTGAGCAGCCTGCCGCGCGGGGCGGTGATCGCGAGCACCGCCATGTCGTCGTGCGGGCGGTGACCCACCCACTGGAGTGCGAGCATCTGGATCCGCTCGGCGACCGCCTCCGCGGGCAGCCCTGCGCACTCCGCCAGCGCCTCCCGCAGCCGCCGCTCGCCGTACAACTCCCTGCCGAGCGGGCCGCCGCGGGCCTCGATGATCCCGTCCGTGTAGAGCAGGCACGTGTCCCCGGCGCCCAGTGTCACGACGGCCGTCGACGACCGCACGGTGGGCAGCGCGCCGACGAGCATGCCCCGGGTGGCGATCTCCAGGACCTCGCCGTCCGCCCGGACGACCAGCGGCGGCGGGTGCCCGGCGGCGGTCAGCCGCAGCCGCACCGCGGCGCCGTCGCGAAGGGCCGACGCGAGCACGAGCGTCGCGAACCGGGTGCTGTCCACGGCGAGCAGCGAGTTGTTGAGGAGGTGGAGCAGCCGCTGGTGGTCCTCCGCCATCGGCAGCAGCGCGCGCACGGTGGTGCGGATCTTGCCGGTGAGGACCGCGGCCTCCAGACCCTTGCCGCACACGTCCCCGAGCACGACGAGCGTCTCGTCGCGTTCCTCGTCCGCGGCGTGCACGTCGTAGAAGTCACCGCCGACCCGGTCGGTGTCCAGCGAGGCCCGGTACTGGCCGGCGAAGTCGACGCCGCCGACCTCGTGCAGCGTCGGCGGCAGCAGGTCGCGCATCAGCACGTCGGTGATCGCGGACTGCTCGGCGTAGACCTGCGCCGCGGACATCGCGACGCCGGCCCGCGCCGCGAACAGCCGGGCGAACACCTCTTCGTCGGCGCTGAACGCGGCCTCCCGCGAACGGCGCAGCAGTACCAGCGCGCCGGCGGGCACGCCGTGCCCGGGCAGTGGCGTCACCACGAGCGAGCCGATCTCACCGAAGTCCGCGGGCCGCAACCATTCCGGAGCGGCGGCCGGGTCGATCCACCGCGACGGCACCGGCGGGAAACCCTGCAGGGCCTCCGCCAGCCCCGGCACCAGCCGCGGGTCGATGGCACGCCGGTCGTGTGCGGGCTCCCCGCCCCGCGCGCAGACCGCCATCGGGTACCAGCCCTGCCTGCCGGGTGCGATGACCGCCGCCGCGTCGGCGAGGTAGGTGGCCGCGAGCCGGGCCGTGATCTCCATGCAGCGGCCGGGGTTCAGTGACGCGAGCAGCGCGGACGACGCCGTGGCGAGGAACTCGGTCCGCCTGCGCTCGAGCCGCAGGGCCTCCTCGGCGGTGGTGTCGACGAACCACCACGCGACGTCCTCACCCCGCCACACCGGGTGCGCCGCGACCGCCCGCCCGCCGAGCCGGCCACCGGTCACCTCGGCGGTGCCGGCGAGTGCGCGCTCGTGCCCGTCACGCAGCCACGCGGGGCCGCTGTCGGCCAGCCGCGTGCCCACCGCCATGCCCGGCATGACGTGGCGGAAGGCGTCGTTGATGTCGGCCACGACCCCGGCCCGGTCCGCGACCACGATCGGCAGTGGCGCGGCCAGCCATCCCGGAGCGGCGGTCGCCCGGTCCGCAGTCGTCCGGTCCGCGGTCGCCCGGTCCGCAGTCGTGTCCAGTTCGCCCTGAGTCACAAGCGCGGCCCACTCCGCGGGGACCTCGTCACCTCCAGCCTCGTGCGTTCTGCGTTGGTTCCATGATCGCTCATCCGCCGCCGGTTGCGCTGAACAGCTGCCGGTGAGTCGGGCACTCGTCGCGCTGACCAGCGGATTTGATGACCACCCTTCGCGACACGCCCGGGCACCCGCACGCACGGCCGCGCCGCTCGTACCATCGGATACCGCCAGGGGCCCGCGCTGTCCGGTGGAGGCTGACGTGCACGTGCTCGTATGGATCGCGGAGGGCACCTGGGCGGGCTGTGTCGACGCCGCCCGCGCCCTGGCGCCCGCCGACGCGGAGGTCACCCTGCTCCACGTGCCGGCGCCCGACGCGCCCGCCGCGGCCGGCGGTGCCTACAGCGGACTGCTCGGCCGCGGTCACCCGGAACGCGACCCCGGCCGGCGCCTCGCGAACCTGGCCGACGAGGCCGGCGGCGAGCTGCTGCGGGCGGCGGCGGAGCGCCTCGGCCGCCCGTCGACCGCCCTCGTGCGGCACGGCCGCGTCGAGCGGGAGGTCGTGGCGGCCGCCGAGGACGCCGACGTGCTCGTCGTCGCCCGCGACGGCGACCGCACCCGACTCGGCCCGAAGAGCCTCGGCCCGGCCGGCCGCTTCGTCGTCGACCACGCCCCGTGCCCGGTGCTGCTCGTCTGGCCGGACCGGGCACCC